>NZ_JBHRZV010000001.1:0-28074 GCF_042649745.1 Streptococcus caprae
GTTTCTGGAAGTCGTACTTGGTCATCTGTTCTTGGCAATGTTGGCATTTTGTGGCAGGGTAGTCCAGCTTAGCGATGACTTCCTTGTGGGTTCCAGCATCTATATAGTCTGAAATCGAGATATTAGGGTCTTTTATTCCGAGTAGGTTTGTGATAAAATTGAACTGTTCCATATGAGTCTTTCTAATGAGTTGTTTTATCGCTTTTCATTATAGGTCATATGGGACTTTTTTTCTACATTCAAAAAGGCTCCATAATCTCTGCAGGGGAGCTACCCACTACAGAAATTATAGAGCCGGAATTTAAATTCCATCCCTTTTATTATGATCTTTTTGCGCTAAAATAGGCTGATGAGCTCTCTTTGAAATCTTGATTGTTCATGACCTAACCAAAAAGTTCCAAAGTCTCAATATGGACTTTGGAACTTCTTTTTTATAGGATGAGTTTAGCTTCTCTTTACTAAATTACATTTCATCTGGGGCCTCAACACCGAGAAGACGAAGGGCTTCTTTAAGCACTGTTGCAGTGGCAGAAGCAAGGGCTAAACGACTGTTACGCTCAGGGGTTTCATCGAGGATACGCGTATGAGCATAATATTTATTGAAACTTTGGGCGAGGGAAACAGCATACTTTGCTACGATTGAAGGTTCATAGTGATTGTATGCTCGATTAATAGTAGTTGGGAAATCTTGCAATAATTTTATAATAGTCCAGCTTTCACTGTCATTTAGTTGATAGTCAGATTTACCATCGGGTATAAAGTTGGCCTTGCGTAAGATAGACTGAATTCGAGCGTGGGCGTATTGAACATAGGGTCCAGTTTCGCCCTCGAAGGAAACCATAGCTTCCAAGTCGAAGTCATAACCGTTCATCCGGTCAGTCTTAAGGTCATAGAATTTAATGGCTCCGACCCCGACCGCATGGGCAACAGCCTCTTTGTTAGGAAGGTTAGGGTTTTTCGCTTCGATTTGGGCTTGGGCACGTGCAACGGCTTCGGCAACAGTCGGTTCAAGGAGGATAACATTCCCTTTACGGGTGGAGAGTTTTCTGCCCTCTTTGGTTACAAGACCGAAGGCGACATGTTCCATATCGTCAGACCAGTCGTAGCCCATTTCCTTGAGGACGGCCTTGAGTTGTTTGAAGTGGGCTGCCTGTTCGTTACCGACCACGTAGATAGACTTGGCAAAGTCGTAGGTGCGTTTGCGATAGAGGGCAGCGGCAAGGTCACGGGTGATGTAGAGCGTAGCACCATCTGATTTTTTGATGAGGGCAGGGTGCTCGATGCCGTATTTTTCAAGTTTAACAACCTGAGCCCCTTCAGATTCTTCCAGGAGTCCTTTTTCTTGGAGGAGGTCAACGACTTCATCCATCTTGTCATTATAGAAGGCTTCACCGTTATAGCTATCGAAGGAAACGTCAAGCTCCTTGTAGAGACGGTTGAATTCAACTAGACTTTCGTCACGGAACCATTGCCAGAGTTCAGTGGCCTCGGCATCGCCGGCCTCTAATTTGCGGAACCATTCACGAGCTTCCTCGTCGAGACTAGGGTCGTTTTCAGCCTCAGCATTGATGCGGACGTAAAGTTTGAGAAGTTCGCTGATAGGATTAGCCTCGACAGCTGCCTTGTCGCCCCATTTTTTGTAGGCAACGATGAGCATGCCGAACTGTTTGCCCCAGTCCCCGAGGTGGTTGATACGTACAGGTTGATAGCCGAGCTTCTCAACGATATTAGCCAGGGCATCAGCGATGACTGTTGAACGCAGGTGGCCGATCGAGAAGGGTTTGGCGATGTTGGGACTAGACATGTCAAAGGCGATGTTGCGACCTTGTCCAATATCTTGGTTTCCGTAGTAGGAACCATTTGAAAGGATATCTTGAAGGACTTGGTTAGAAATAGCGGACTTATCTAAGAAAAAGTTCACGTAGGGACCTGTCGCAACAACTTTTTCAAATTGTTGAGCGTCAATTTGTTCAGCAATCTCAGCTGCAATAACTTGAGGTGCTTTTCTCAGTGTTTTTGCCAAGGAAAATGCGGGGAAAGCCAAGTCTCCCATATCAGAATTCTTTGGTTTTTCGATTAGCCCAAGGATAGTCTCTACACTCAAATCATTCACGACTGCGTGGATGGCCTTGGCAACAGCTTCTTTAGATGTCATTTTATTGCTCCTCTATACAAACATTTCAGTTCTACTATTTTACCATAAAAAGCCTTTAAAGTGCAGAAAATATCGTTTTAGTCTTTTGAAAAAATGTATATTTTTTGGTATAATTGAGAAGATATTAATTATTAACAGGAAAGAGAACCATGATTAACAAAATCAATCGACAAAATCGAATTAAGCAAATCATCCAAGTGGGGCATATTGGGACTCAGGAGGAGATTAAACAGACTTTGGCAGAAGAAGGAATCACTGTAACTCAGGCAACCTTGTCGCGGGATTTGCGAGAAATTGGCCTCTTGAAATTACGGGACAGTGAAGGGAAACTTTATTATACGTTATCAGAGTTGGTATCATCGAGCTTTAGTCCTGCAGTCCGAACTTACATTCGTAAGGTTGCACGTGCTGGATTTATGTTGGTCCTCCACACTGATTTAGGTGAGGCTGATGTTTTAGCTAATATTATTGATAGTCAGGATAATTCTGATATTCTTGGAACAGTTGCAGGAGCTGATACGCTCTTGGTTATCTGTAAGGATGAAGCAACGGCTAAACTCTTTGAAAGTGACTTGAGCTAATGCCACAGGCTTATGATGAAGCAGTGGCTCATCTGAAATACTTATTAGCTGAGCATTCAACGGTTAAGGATTTTCAGGCTATTGAGGCAAAAATAGCAGAGCTGACAGACTTACCCCAGCAGGTTCATCAGATGAAGGCCTACCAGCAGGAGGCGGTCCTCTATCAAAAGACAGGTAAGGAGCAGGCCTTAGCAGAGACGGATCTCAAGGTTGATCAGCTTGAGAAAGACCTGTTAGAGTTGCCAATTGTTCTTGACTACCGTCAGAAAATGCAGGATGCCAGTGACCTCTTGCAGTACGTCACGAAGAGCTTGGAAGAAAAAATCAATGAGGAAATCTTAAATGGCAAGTGAAAAAATTTCACCCGGCATGCAGCAGTATCTGGATATCAAGCAAGATTATCCAGATGCTTTTTTGCTTTTTCGTATGGGTGATTTCTATGAATTATTTTACGATGATGCGGTTAAGGCTGCGCAGATTTTAGAGATTAGTCTGACCAGTCGTAATAAAAATGCAGAAAATCCGATTCCTATGGCGGGAGTCCCCTACCATTCTGCCCAGCAGTATATCGATGTCTTGGTCGAGTTGGGCCATAAGGTTGCTATCGCAGAGCAGATGGAAGACCCTAAGCAGGCTGTTGGCGTCGTCAAGCGCGAGGTTGTTCAGGTGATTACACCGGGGACAGCAGTCGATTCAACCAGACCTGACACCAGTAATAATTTCTTAGTTGCTGTTGATCGAGCTGGTGAAGCATTTGGCTTGGCCTATATGGACTTGTCTACAGGTGAGTTTTACGCCACTAATTTATCGGATTTTGCGACTGTTCGAAGCGAAATGCTCAACCTTAAAGCCAAGGAAATCGTCATCGGCTTTGAACTGACTGAGGAGGAAGAAGAGATTCTGACCAAGCAGATGAACCTGCTCCTATCCTATGAACACGACTCTCGCCAGGATGTTCAATTGATTGGTTTAGGTTTCAGCACTCTCGAAGTGTCTGCAGCTGAGAAACTCCTCCAGTATGTGCACAGAACCCAAAAACGGGAGCTCAGCCATTTGCAAAAACTGGTCCACTACGAAATCAAGGACTATTTGCAAATGACCTATGCGACCAAGTCGAGTTTAGACCTGCTGGAGAATGCACGGACGTCTAAAAAGCACGGAAGCCTCTTTTGGCTGCTAGATGAGACCAAGACGGCTATGGGGACGCGTCTCTTGCGGACTTGGATTGATCGTCCCTTGGTGTCTCTGGAGGCCATAGCAGAGCGTCAGGAGGTGATTCAGACCTTCCTTAATCAATTCTTTGAGCGAGCTGATCTGACGGATAGCCTCAAAGGTGTCTACGATATAGAGCGTCTGGCCAGTCGAGTTTCATTTGGGAAGGCTAATCCCAAGGACCTGATCCAACTGGGTCATACCTTGGCTAGGGTTCCCCACATCAAGGCCATTCTTGAAAGTTTTGAAAGTCCTGCTCTGGTGACCTTGATCGATCAGCTGGATACCCTACCTGAGCTGGAACTTTTAATCCGCTCTGCTATTGACCCAGAAGCCCCAGCCACGATTACGGATGGTAATATTATTCGGACGGGCTTTGACGAGCAACTGGATACTTATCGGCAGGTCATGCGAGAAGGTACGACTTGGATTGCAGAGATTGAAGCCAATGAGCGCCAGGCTTCAGGGATTAACAATCTCAAGATCGACTACAATAAGAAAGACGGTTACTACTTCCACGTGACCAATTCCCAGCTGGCTAATGTGCCAGATCATTTCTTCCGAAAGGCGACCTTGAAGAATTCAGAGCGCTACGGGACAGCGGAACTGGCTAAGATTGAAGGTCAGATGCTGGAGGCGCGTGAGGAATCCTCCAACCTAGAATATTCAATCTTCATGCGCGTGCGGGAGAAGGTTGAATCCTACATTGATCGTATTCAGGCCCTGGCCAAAGGCTTGGCAACAGTTGATGTCCTACAAAGCCTGGCAGTGGTAGCTGAAACGAATCATTATGTGCGGCCTACTTTTGTGTCGGATGGTCATTTGGCCATTGTCAACGGTCGTCACGCGGTTGTGGAAAAGGTTATGGGGGCTCAGGTTTACATCCCCAATTCCATTAGCTTTGAAGAGGGTCAGAGCATTCAGCTGATTACAGGGCCTAACATGTCAGGTAAGTCAACTTACATGCGTCAACTGGCCCTGACTGCTATTATGGCTCAGATGGGTTCCTATGTGCCAGCCGAATCCTGTGAATTGCCCCTATTTGATGCTATCTATACGCGAATCGGAGCGGCGGATGACTTGATTTCAGGTCAGTCAACCTTTATGGTTGAGATGATGGAGGCCAATCAGGCCATTAAGCGGGCAACAGATCAGTCTCTCATCCTCTTTGATGAATTGGGCCGTGGGACGGCAACCTATGACGGGATGGCTCTGGCCCAGTCTATTATTGAGTACATCCATGATAAGGTTGGGGCCAAGACATTATTTGCCACGCATTATCATGAGTTGACAGAACTGTCAACTAAGTTGACAAGCCTTGTCAATCTGCACGTTTCTACCTTAGAGAAAGATGGTCAGGTGACCTTCCTTCATAAGATTGCCCCTGGACCAGCAGATAAGTCCTACGGAATTCACGTGGCCAAGATTGCAGGCTTACCGGAAGACCTATTGAGTCGGGCGGATCATATTTTGCAAGGTTTGGAAGCCCACGCTGCTCAGGTATCGGTCGTAGATAAAGGGGTTCAACCTGTCCAAAGCACTATTGAGGAGTCTGCCTCGCACCAACTCAGCCTCTTTGCTGAAGAGGTTACTTCACCTGTTCTAGATAAATTAACCAAGCTAGATCCTATGAATATGACACCCATGGAAGCCATGTCTGCACTCTTTGAACTCAAAAAAATGTTATAATTTCTGATTTTACCTGTACCTTAGTACAGGTTTTTTCTTATGTTTGTTTTGTGGTATAATGAAAGAACTAACAAACAAGGAGAGAGTTGACTCTGTAGTCTTATAAAATTTAATCATTGATGTTTATTTAGGGTTAGGCTTGTCTTATTCTTGCTAATTTTTCTTTAGATTTAAATTTAGGAGTCAACGATAACTTAAAATTATGTCCAAAATTATTGAATTGCCAGAAGTGCTGGCCAACCAGATTGCAGCAGGTGAAGTGATTGAGCGCCCAGCCAGTGTCGTTAAAGAGTTGCTTGAAAATGCCATCGATGCAGGTGCTAGCCAAATTACAATCGAACTAGAAGAGTCTGGCCTCAAATCGATTCAGATTATTGATAATGGCGAAGGCATTGCACAAGATGATGTTGCACTAGCGTTGCGTCGTCATGCTACCAGTAAAATAAAGAGTCAGGCAGATCTCTTTCGGATACGAACTTTAGGCTTTCGGGGTGAAGCGATGGCCTCGATTGCTTCCATCAGTCAGTTGACAATCGAAACATCCCGTGCGGATGAGGGACACGGGACTCTATTAGTCGCTAATGGTGGAAAAATTGAGCGACAAGAGCCAGTTTCAACGCCGGTTGGGACCAAGATTAAGGTGGAAAATCTCTTTTTTAACACTCCTGCTCGCTTGAAATACATGAAGACTCTCCAGTCAGAGTTAGCCCATATCATTGATGTCGTCAATCGTCAGGGCTTGGCCCATCCAGAGGTTGCCTTTACACTGATTAGTGACGGCAGAGAGTTGACGAGAACCGCTGGGACAGGTGATCTCAAGCAGGCTATTGCTGGGGTTTATGGCCTTCAGACAGCTCGAAAAATGGTTGAAATTTCAGCTGCTGACTTGGATTTTGAGGTTTCTGGCTATGTTAGTTTACCTGAATTGACTAGAGCAAATCGTAACTATATTACGATTCTAATTAACGGCCGCTATATCAAAAATTTTCTGATCAATCGTGCGATTTTAGATGGTTATGGCAGCAAACTCATGGTGGGGCGGTTTCCTTTAGCTGTTATTTCCGTGACGATTGACCCTTACTTGGCTGATGTCAACGTTCACCCAACCAAGCAAGAGGTTCGAATCTCCAAGGAAAAAGAGCTAATGAGTTTGGTTAGCTCTGCTATTGCCGAAAGCCTCAAAGCCCAAGACTTGATTCCAGATGCTTTAGAAAATTTAGCCAAATCGTCTACTAGAGGTCTCGCGAAACCAGAGCAGACCAGTCTGCCTCTTAATGCTAGCAGTCTCTACTACGACAAGGAAAAAGGAGACTTTTTCCTTAAACCTGAACAAGCTGCACCAGCTGAAGTTGACGCTTCTGTCAAGAAATCGTCAACCTATATTGACAATGTTGTAAACCAACCTCAAGTTGAGGAAACACCAGCACTGTCAGTGCGTTATGCTGAGCGTCAAGAAATTGATGAGGTGGACTCAGCTGAACATGGGGCAAGTCTGTCGCAGAAAGATTTGGCTAAACTTGCAAGTAAATTGGAAAATGAGGAAACCTCAACCTTTCCAGAATTGGAATACTTCGGTCAGATGCATGGGACCTACCTCTTTGCCCAAGGCAAGGGTGGGCTTTACATCATTGACCAGCATGCTGCCCAAGAACGGGTTAAGTACGAGTATTACCGAGATAAGATTGGTGAGGTTGACAGTGCTTTACAGCAGATTTTGGTCCCTTATTTATTCAGTTTTCCAGCGGATGACTTTCTTAAATTAGAAGAAAAAATGTCTCTGCTGAGAGAGGTCGGGATTCATCTAGAACCTTATGGTGAACATACCTTCATTTTGCGGGAACATCCCATTTGGATGAAGGAAGAGGAAATTGAATCTGGCGTCTATGAGATGTGTGACATGTTGCTTCTGACAAATCAGGTTTCCATCAAGCAATATCGTGCAGAATTAGCCATCATGATGTCCTGCAAACGCAGTATCAAGGCCAATCATACCTTGGATGACTATTCAGCACGCCATCTCTTGGTTCAACTTTCCCAGTGTAAAAACCCCTACAACTGCCCGCACGGCCGTCCAGTCCTTGTCAACTTTACCAAGTCTGACATGGAAAAAATGTTCCGCCGAATCCAGGAAAACCACACTAGTTTGCGAGAGTTGGGGAAATATTAGGATAAGGCAGCTTGTCTGCTTCAATTTTATGGCAATAGTTTTCAACAATTTGTTGCTTAGCGTTGATTTATAAAAAAGGAAAACGAAGGAAACTAGCTTAGAAAGAATCACACATGAACGAATTTTTCTCTTTGCCCAAGCAGATTCAGCTAGGTGAAGCTATGCGATTTTTATCAATAATGATTGGTAGCGCTGTGTTACCTTTTATGTCCATGTATTATGTTTCTTATTTCGGTACATTTTGGACAGGTATTTTGATTGTCGTGACGCAGGTAGCTGGTTTTATTGCTTCTCTTTATGGTGGACATCTCTCTGATGCACTCGGAAGAAAGACAGTCATCAAACAGGGTTACTTGTTGTCCGCTGTGGGGTGGTTGGTTGCAATTATAGCAAACGTCCCTGGCCATCCTTTGCCTTGGATAACTTTTATTGGTGTCTTTATGGTTAATATTGGCAGCAACTATTTTTCGCCAGCTTTTGATGCTATGGTCATCGATATGACAGATGAGACCAATCGTCGATTTGTTTACACGATTGGGTATTGGTTGATTAACATTGCCGTCATGCTGGGGGCTGGTATCGCAGGTTTATTTTATGATCAGTTCTTCTTTGAGCTATTAATTGCACTTTTAATAGTGGAAATGCTTTGTTATGCTGTAGTAATTGCAAAATTTGGTGAAACTAAGCCTGAGCATGTGGAATTTGATCACGGACATGGAATTTTTGATAGTTTTAGAAACTATGGCGAAGTGTTATCTGACAAGGCCTTCTTGACCTATACATTGGGAATCATTCTCTACGGGGCTATCTGGGCTCAAGTAGACAATTACTTAGCGGTTCATTTGAAGTTACACTTTGTACCGGCCGTCATTTTTGGACAGACGATTACAGGAGCTAAGATGCTCAGTTCAGCTGTATTTATAAATACTGTCATGATTGTTCTATTAATGACGACTATTAATCGTTTGACTAAGAGCTTCAAGCTCGCTCCTCAGTTGATTTTAGGAGGAGGCTTATTTGTAGTTGGAATGATGCTTGCCTTTGTTTTTAATCAGTTTGTTCCGATTGCCTTGACAGTTGTCATTTACACCTTTGGGGAAATGATTTATGTGCCTGCTAGTCAAGTTTTACGTGCCGATATGATGGATGAAGCCAAGGTTGGTTCATATTCTGGTCTTGTTTCCATGGCTGGGCCAGTAGGTAATATTATTGCAGGAACAATGGTTTCGCTGAGCCATTTTACAGGGATTATTGGAGTAGAAATTACCTTAATTTTATTAGCTGTATGCGGGATTGGGATGATGATTCGTGCTGCCCAAATGAAACAATTAGAGATTTAGGAGAAAAACATGTACGATTATATAAAGGGTCTCTTGACCAAGATTACAGCCAAGCACATTGTTGTTGAGGCTTCAGGGATTGGCTTTGCGATCCAAGTAGCTAATCCTTACCGGTTTTCAGGTCAGGTCAATCAGCCTGTCCAAATTTATACGCACCAGGTGATTCGTGAAGATGCTCATTTACTTTTTGGTTTTGCCTCCGAGGCTGAGAAGGATGTCTTTCTTCGCTTGATTTCTGTATCAGGAATCGGTCCGACGACGGCCCTTGCAATTATTGCGGTAGATGATAATGATGGCCTGGTACGAGCGATTGAATCGAAAAATATTACTTACCTGACCAAGTTCCCTAAGGTTGGGAAGAAAACAGCCCAACAGATGATTTTGGACTTGGAAGGTAAGTTTGCCATTGAGGCAGTAGATGTGGATAGCTCTGCTATGGACAGTACAACAACTTCAGAAAATGAAGCCCTGGACGAAGCAATGGAAGCAATGGAGGCCTTGGGGTATCGTGCAACTGAGCTTAAGAAGGTTAAGAAATTCTTTGAAGGAACGCAGGATACGGCTGAAAATTATATCAAACAAGCCCTTAAGATGCTGATGAAATAAGGAGAAACTATGCAACGTTGTTCCTGGGTCAAAGAGACCAATAACCTCTATGTTGCCTACCACGATGAGGAGTGGGGAAGACCTGTTCGTGAGGACCAGGCCTTATTTGAGTTGCTCTGCCTAGAGAGCTACCAGGCAGGACTTTCCTGGGAAACGGTGCTTAATAAACGTGCCTCCTTTCGCAAAGTTTTTCACGACTATGATATTGAGAAAGTCGCTCACATGACCGATGCTGAGCTAGATAGTTTGCTAGACAATCCAAACATCATTCGCCACAAGGCCAAAATCTACGCCACCCGGCAAAATGCCCAGGCCACTTTACGCGTGCAGGCTGAATTTGGCAGTTTTGATCGCTATCTCTGGAATTGGGTGGACGGTACACCCATCGTCAACCTCGTAACAGACTACAGGGCTATTCCAAGCAAAACCGCCTTGTCCGAACAGCTTTCCAAAGACTTGAAAAAACGAGGCTTTACCTTTGTTGGCCCTGTCTGCGTTTACTCTTATTTACAGGCGGCAGGCCTGGTCAATGACCACGAAGAGACCTGTGACTGGAAGTAGTCATCCTAAAAATGAGTCAATTCCCTCTTATTTTTACAGAATAAGAGGATTTTTTGATAAAATAAGAAGCAACTACGAATGGTTACATGAAGGAGGAAACATGAAAGCAGAACTGATTGCGGTTGGGACGGAGATTCTGACCGGCCAGATTGTTAACACGAACAGTCAGTATTTATCGGAAAAAATGGCAGAGCTGGGGATTGATGTCTACTTCCAAACGGCTGTCGGAGATAACGAGGAGCGATTGATAGCTGTCATTGACATTGCCAGCAAACGAAGCGACCTGGTCATTCTCTGCGGAGGTTTAGGCCCAACGGAAGATGATTTAACTAAACAAACATTGGCCAAGTTCCTTGGACGAGACCTTGTCTTTGATGCCCAGGCTAGTCAGCGCTTGGATGAGTTTTTTGCGACACGATCTCAATATAGTCGGACACCTAATAATGAACGGCAGGCCCAGCTAATTGAGGGGTCAACTCCCTTGCAAAATACGACTGGGCTGGCTGTCGGTGGCTTGATTGAGCAAGATGGGGTCACCTATGTTGTCTTGCCAGGGCCACCTAGTGAACTCAAGCCCATGGTCCAAGATCAGCTCACTCCACTCTTATCAGGAAACCAACGCCTGTATTCACGTGTCCTTCGATTCTTTGGGATTGGAGAAAGTCAGTTGGTGACGGTGCTGGCTGATTTGATTGACCAGCAGACCGATCCGACCCTTGCACCCTATGCCAAGACTGGAGAAGTGACCTTGCGTCTGTCAACCAAGGCAGCAAATCAGGCCGAGGCAGATGAGAAGCTAGAGGACTTGGAGCGCGTGATTGCAGAGATCGTAAGTCTTGAAGGTCTGCCACTCAGTCATTATTTGTATGGCTATGGGGAGGATGGTAGTCTTGCCCAGGTGGTCATAGACCTGCTTAAGCAAACTGGACAGACCATCACGGCAGCAGAGAGTCTGACGGCTGGTCTTTTGCAGGCGCGGATTGCGGATTTTGCTGGAAGCTCTGCTATTTTCAAGGGGGGCTTTGTCACCTATAGTTTGGAAGAAAAGGCCAAGATGCTGGGGCTGCCAATGGCAGAGCTCGAAGAACATGGCGTTGTTAGCGATTTTACAGCAGCAGCCATGGCTCAAGGAGCTCGTGAGAAAACAGGAGCAGATTTAGCTATTTCCTTGACAGGAGTGGCTGGTCCAGATGAATTGGAAGGTCAGCCTGTTGGGACAGTTTACTTTGGTCTGGCAACAGTGCACGGTGTGCAGACGACGAAAGTTGTTATTGGAGGCCGCAGTCGGGCAGATATTCGTTATATTGCTACCTTGCATGCCTTTAACCTTGTGCGTCAAGCTTTATTAAATGCCTGAAATTTTGTATAATAAATAAGATTGGACTCTTGAAATTGAGAGAGTTTTAGCGCTGGGCATGTGCGTTAGGCACGCCTAGCTACTAGAAGAAGGAGATTATTTTGGCTAAAAAACCTAAAAAGACAGAAGAAATCACCAAGAAATTTGGTGATGAACGTAAAAAGGCCCTTGACGATGCCTTGAAATTGATTGAAAAAGACTTTGGTAAGGGTGCTGTGATGCGTCTGGGCGAACGTGCAGAGCAAAAAGTTCAGGTCATGAGTTCAGGTTCCTTGGCCCTCGATATTGCACTTGGTGCAGGTGGCTACCCTAAAGGCCGTATCGTTGAAATCTACGGGCCTGAGTCATCTGGTAAGACAACCGTTGCCCTTCATGCCGTTGCCCAGTGTCAAAAAGAAGGTGGTATTGCTGCCTTTATCGATGCGGAGCATGCGCTTGATCCACAATATGCAGAAGCCCTTGGTGTGAATATCGATGAACTATTGCTTTCACAACCAGATTCAGGAGAACAAGGTCTTGAAATCGCAGGCAAGTTGATTGATTCTGGAGCGATTGACTTGGTAGTTATTGACTCGGTTGCAGCCCTCGTTCCACGTGCAGAAATTGATGGTGATATCGGAGATAGCCACGTGGGTCTGCAAGCCCGTATGATGAGTCAGGCCATGCGTAAGCTCGGTGCTTCTATTAACAAGACCAAGACCATTGCTATCTTTATCAATCAGCTCCGTGAAAAAGTTGGGATTATGTTTGGTAACCCGGAAACAACTCCTGGTGGACGTGCTTTGAAATTCTACGCTTCTGTTCGTTTGGATGTGCGTGGCAATACGCAAATCAAGGGATCTGGTGAGACCAAGGACCAAAACATCGGTAAGGAAACCAAGATTAAGGTCGTGAAAAATAAGGTAGCTCCGCCATTTAAGGAAGCCTTTGTGGAAATCATGTACGGAGAGGGGATCTCTCGGACTGGTGAACTGGTGAAAATCGCTAGTGACCTAGATATTATCAAAAAATCAGGAGCTTGGTTCTCATATAATGATGAAAAAATCGGACAAGGTTCTGAAAACGCTAAGAAATTCTTGGCTGAAAACCCAGAAATCTTTGACGAAATCGACCGTAAAGTCCGTGCCCACTATGGTATGATTGAACTCACTGAAGATGAAGCTGCAGAGCAAAAAGTAAACGACTCAGCAGAAGAAACAGCTGAAAACACAGACCTTCTCCTAGACCTCGACGCTGCCATTGAGATTGAGGAGTAAAAAGGTCCAGTGGACCTTTTTAGCCCCGAGCCAAGAGATTGTAAATCGCTGGCAGCTGCTTAAGTAAGAAACTACTCAAGCCTAGTCCTCTCGGTATAGTGAGAGGCTAGGTTTTTCTTCGAAAAATCATTTCATTTTTACGGTTTTTACTTGACTTTTTTTGAAAAATTAAAAAATAGGTCTTAAGACCCATAGACAAGTATGAATGATATGGTACAATAGTCTTATCATCATGAGACAGAAAGAGAGAATGAAGATGATTAAGATTTATACGATTTCAAGTTGTACGAGTTGTAAAAAAGCAAAAACCTGGTTAAACAAGCACCAATTACCCTATAAAGAACAAAACCTTGGCAAGGAAGCTTTGACAAGAGAAGAGATTTTATCAATTCTTGCAAAGACAGATAACGGTATTGAGAGCATCGTCTCCTCAAAAAATCGTTATGCCAAGGCATTGAACTACAACTGGGATGATATGAGTCTCAGTGAGGTTATCGAAGTTATTCAAGAAAATCCTCGGATTTTAAAGAGCCCCATTTTGATTGATGACAAACGCCTTCAAGTAGGCTATAAAGAAGATGATATCCGTGCCTTCTTACCGCGTTCAGTGCGTAATGTTGAGAATGCACAAGCTCGTTTACGGGCAGCATTATAATAAATTCGAAGAATTAAATAATCATAGAGGCTGGGATAGACAGTCTCTTTTTTTTGCAAGATTAATAAAATAATTTATTTTATTCTTTAGATTTAATATAGATTAATCTCGTATACAACTTGATTTTAATAGTTTAAGGATAAAAATTTTTATGGAATTAGAATAATAGTCCTAAATTTATGCTATAATAACTCTAAAAAGAAAACGCTATCAATTCGAGCTTGATATTTAGGAGAATAATATGAAATTTGGCGAAAAGTTACGACAGTTGAGGGAAAGTAGAGGATTAACGCGTGAATTTTTATGTGGTAATGAGAGTCAATTATCTATCCGACAACTTGCTCGGATTGAAGCAGGAACGTCAATTCCAACCCTTCCTAAACTCCTTTATCTATCTCAAAAATTGGGGATTAGTCTCGATGAATTAGCAGATGAAAAGGATTATCAGCTCCCTAAGCGTTATCTTGAATTGAAGTTTTTAATTATCCGGACAGCAACTTATGGAGACCCCCTTCGTCTTGAAGTTGGAGACCGTTACTTCGATGAAATTTTCCAAAATTATTATGCTAAGTTGCCCGAAGATGAACAACTAGCAGTTGATTGTTTACAGGCACGCTGGGATGTTCATATTAGTGATAATGTTAATTTTGGGCTAGGGATTTTAAATGATTATTTTGCCCAGGTTCTAAAAAGAGTGGAATTTTCGGTTAATGATTTGCTACTAATTGACTTGTACTTATTGTGTACGATGACGTCTGTTTATCAAGATGATGATTATGATTTTGAGACATATCAGTTGTTGATGGAACGGTTACTTCATCAAGGAGAGGAATTACCAACAGAGAATCTTTATGTTCTTAATAATGTTTTACTTAATAGCTTTCATTTAGCCTATACCTTGAAACAAGATTCCTTTATTGAGGGAATATTAACTAAAAGTCAAGAGCTGATGGTTAGAATCCAAGATTTTCAAAAAAAGCCTATTTGGAATCTTTTTCAGTGGAAATTAGCTCTAAAACAAGGTAATAATGAAAAAGCCGACCAGTTTTATAAAGATGCTATTCTCTTTTCAAGATTGATTGGAGATGAGTATTTAGGGTCTAAGCTAGATGAAGAGTGGGTAAAAGATAACTCATAGATTTCTACCGATAAACGAGGTTGACAGAGGACTCAGGATTTAAAAAATCTGAGGCTTCTTCGAAGAGGGATACTCCTATAGTTATTTTAAAATTTAAAACCACAGAAAAATTAATTCGTCTGCAATATGTAAAAAGACAAACACCAAGATGATGTTTGTCTTGAGCCTGAAAGCCCGAGCCTCGGGCTTTTTACGTCGTTAGTTTTCTGTTATATCGGACTTTTTCAAAATATGGGTTATAATGGGCCTCTGAAAAACGTCCGCCCCAAATTATTTTTAAAGTTAGCCTGATTTAACCTGACGGAAAATCAAAAAAGCCTGTAAAATCAGGCTTTTCATTCGGTTAATTCCTGTTAATTCAGGTACTGAAAGGCGGTAGACGGATTTGAACCGACGATCAAGCTTTTGCAGAGCCGTGCCTTACCACTTGGCTATACCGCCATAACAGAAACTATTCTATCGTAAATTTAGAGTTCCGTCAAGATTTTACGCTAAATAAAATTTAACCGAAGAGACTTTGGAGGTGGATTAAGATTGAAGTCAATTGCTGTGAAATAGGGTTTACAATTTTGGGTTAAAAAATTGTGTCATTATCATCTTATTACATACGTATTGCAAGAGTAAGAGACTGGGAACTTATCCCAGCCTCCTGACAGAATTATTGTTTAGCGAATTTTTTTAAGAAAGGTAGGCTAATTAAGGATAATCCAAGAATTGGCAGAAGTGCAAGAGATGCTGCTTCACCAGTTTGTGGGAGAGCTTTTACATTGCTGGTAGCACTAGCTGGGACCGCAGCTTTTTTAATGACGGTCATTTGTGAAGTGGCCTCCTCTGTATTAAGTTCAGATTGGGGAACTTCGCGAATGTAAAGGATCTGTGAGCGTTCTCCTTTACTGTAATCAAAATCTTGATCAGCTGGGGTCTGCCACATAATAGGTGAGAAGGTATCGCCTGCTAGATAAAAACCATTTTGGTATTTAACACCGTGACCCCCGAATCCCGTTTCAGCGATTTCGTAGGTGTTTTCTCCTGCCACAAAACGATAAGTGTTTTCCCCTACTAATTGAACACTGTCAATGCGGAAGGTGACCACCTCATCACCCTGATCAGTATGAATAATCCGTTGACCGGTTCCATCTGCGTTAAACACAAAGGTATAACCAAGGGCGCTACTTGCATTACCAGTCCATGTTCCGACGAGTCCAGAAGGCATTGGAATAACCGGTTTTGCTTCTTCTGTCGTCGTAGAGGCTACAGTAGTTTCAGAAATGGCATTTGTCTCGGTACTGCTACTGTCTGAGGAAATCTCTGTTGACGCAGTAGGTGTAGAGGAGCTTTCCACCGCTGGAGTTTCTGTCTCGGTCGCACTAGCAGAACTTGCTTCAGTTGAAGCTGTTTCTGTGGAGGCAGGAGTCGTAACAGCTACAGTAGCTGTTGCTTCAGGAGCTAGGCTAGTATCATCAGCGTAAGCTAATGGTTCAGTAGCTAGGATAAAGAGGGATAAGGCAGCAGCTGCTAGGGAGCAGCAATAACGTTTTTGAGATTTCATAAAAAATCCTCCCGTATAAAAAATTTGATTGAAGACGAAAATGGTTTAATAGTTTTTACTAGGATAGCTTTGTTTACAATTAAATCATAGCACGAATGTCTTTTTATGTCAATCTTTTTGTAATATTTTTGAAACAATAGCAATCTTTTTGTAATTTTAAAAAACTATTTTTAGTCTCCATACTATTATTCGTAAATTAAATTGAAATTTAAGGATATTTTTTAAAGGTAGACTAATATTTTACAAGCTCTGTAGAAAAGTTTATAATGACTTTACGACTTTAAATTAGATAGAAAGAAAGAATATGTCTCAAGAAAATCAAGCTCATGCGACTCAGCAGCAGCAAATGTTGCGTTCGACTCTTTGGTCTACGGTAGGAAATTTTGCTAGTCGCTTACTGGGCCTTGTCTATGTTATTCCTTGGTATATGTGGTTGGGGGAGCATGCGGCAGAAGGAAATTCTTTGTTTGCCCAAGGCTATAATATCTATACAATTTTTTTGCTCATTTCTACATCGGGTATAAACGTAGCGATTGCCAAACAAGTTGCTAAATACAATTCTAACGGTCAGCCTGAACTGGTATTTCCCATGGTGCGTCAAACGATTATTATTATGACGATTTTCGGTGGGATTCTAGGGACAGGGATGTATCTGATGGCTCCCTTGCTAGCCAAGGGATCAGGTTGGGGAAATGAATTAGTGGCTGTTGTTCACAGTCTTTCTTGGGCTTTGCTCATTTTCCCAGGAATGAGTGTTATCAGAGGATTTTTCCAAGGTCTCAATAATCAAAAGCCCTATGCTCTTAGTCAGGTGGCTGAGCAGATTGTTCGTGTCGTTTGGATGTTGCTGGCTACATTTATCATCATGAAGTTGGGTTCAGGTGATTATGTCGCTGCTATTGTCCAGTCAACCTTTGCGGCTTTTATCAGCATGTTTGCTAGCTGGGCAGTTTTACTTTACTACCTGGCTCAGGAAGGGTTATTAAAGGAACTGCTCATACCGAACAAGGCTGAGACTTCAAAGGAAATAAAGACTGGAAAGGTCTTGTTGGAAACCTTAAAAGAAGCCATTCCTTTTATCATTACGGGCTCTGCTATCCAACTTTTTCAAATGGTGGACCAATTTACTTACGTCAATAGCATGTCTTGGTTCACGGATTATAGCAATACGGATTTACAAGTCCAGTATGCTTATATGTCGGGAAATCCTAATAAAATTATCATGATTTTAGTGGCCGTAGCAACGTCAATTGGCGGTGTGGGTATTCCCTTATTGACAGCTAATTATGTCAAGAAGGACCATAAGGCGTCGGCTCAATTAGTGCTTAATAATTTGACGATGCTTTTGTTGGTCATTCTCCCTGCGATTATGGGTGGTGTTCTTCTTTCTAGACCGCTTTATACCGTTTTCTATGGGATGCCAGATAATCTTGCTTTGGGCTTGTTTATCGTGTCCTTGATTCAGACTATATTCTTGGCCCTCTATGCGGTATCCTCGCCGATGATCCAGGCCTTGTCGCAGAATCGTAATGCGATTCGTTATTTCCTATATGGGATGGTCTTGAAGTTAGTTATTCAAGTTCCTCTGATTTTCCTTTTCCATGCCTATGGACCGCTCTTGGCAACAGCGCTTGGCCTAGCCCTGCCGATTTACCTGATGTTGCGAAATGTTCATGTCGTGACGCACTTTAATCGTCAGACCCTGATGAAGCGTAGCTTGCTGATTGTGATTTTGACAGTGGTGATGGCTGTGGTTGTCCTACTTGTTGAATGGGTCCTCGGAATGGTCTATCCAGTTAGCGATCGTGTATCGAGTGTGGTTCATCTTGTTTTTTCAGGTGTCATTGGGGCAAGTGTCTATGGGCTTCTTGCAACGTGGACGCGTTTGATTGACCACGTTATTGGGGCAACAAAGGCAGAGCAACTGCGCCGTAAGCTGCATCTGGGCTAGTTTGGGTATGGATGGCCTTGTTCGGTCAAGGCTCTGCTATGGTTTAAAAATAAATATGACGGAGGGAGAAGCTTTTTGGACAAGAGTGTTCTTTCCCTCCTCTTTTTATGGTAAAATAGTAGGAAATTGTGCAAGTAAAGGAAATATTATGGCATTACAAAAACCAAAGGGAACTCAGGATATCCTACCAGCTGAAGCGGCTAAATGGCAATACGTTGAGGAGTTTGTTCGTCAGACCTTCAAACGCTACCGCTATGGGGAAATCCGGACCCCAATGTTTGAGCATTACGAGGTTATCAGTCGTTCAGTTGGAGATACGACGGATATCGTGACCAAGGAGATGTATGATTTCTACGACAAGGGCGAACGTCATATCACGCTTCGTCCAGAAGGGACTGCTCCAGTAGTTCGGTCTTTTGTGGAGAACAAACTCTTTGCGCCTGAGGTGCAAAAACCTGTTAAACTCTACTATATTGGGTCTATGTTTCGTTATGAGCGTCCACAGGCAGGGCGCTTACGTGAGTTCCACCAGGTTGGGGTAGAGGCCTTTGGCTCAGTCAATCCAGCAACTGATGTGGAAACCATTGCCATGGCCTACCAACTGTTCTGCGACCTCGGCATCAAGGACATTGTACTCCACCTCAATACTCTGGGCAGTCCTGCTAGTCGGGCCGCCTATCGCCAGGCCCTGATTGATTACCTCTTGCCTATGAAGGACCAACTGTCCAAGGATAGCCAGCGTCGGTTGGAGGAAAATCCTCTTCGGGTTTTGGATTCTAAGGAGAAGGAAGACAAGCAGGCGGTAGAAAATGCGCCGTCCATCTTGGATTATTTGGATGCAGAAAGTCAGGCCCATTTTGATGCCGTTCGTGAGATGCTAGAGGCCTTGGAGATTCCCTACATCATCGACACCAACATGGTTCGGGGTCTAGATTATTACAACCACACGATTTTTGAATTTATCACCAAGATGGACCAGTTAGAGTTGACCATCTGTGCAGGTGGACGCTACGATGGTTTGGTGGAGTATTTTGGAGGACCGGCGACACCAGGCTTTGGTTTTGGTTTGGGTCTTGAACGTCTCCTCCTGATTTTGGATAAACAGGGGATTGTTCTGCCAATCGAGGATCAACTGGACCTCTATATCGCTGTTCTTGGTGAGGCTGCTAATAGCAAAGCCTTGCAATTGGTTCAAGCAGTTCGCCAGCAAGGTTTCTCAGCTGAACGTGATGTCCTCAACCGCAAGATTAAGGCCCAGTTCAAGTCTGCAGACACTTTTGGTGCTAGGACGATTCTAACTCTTGGGGAGAGCGAGGTTGAGGCAGGTCATGTGATTCTGAAAAACAACCAGACTCGTCAGGAAATCGAGGTTAGCTTTGAAGAGCTCTCAACAAATTTTGCAGGACTTCTTGAGCAACTACAATAGCATAAAGAAATGGTGGACTTGTTCTGCCATTCTTGTTTTTCAGTCGTTTAGAAGTTTTTGTTTTTGTGAGGGGGCTGTGGTTCACCTAGCCAGAAGGGAGTAGTCTTGGCTAGCTAATCTCACGAGCAGTGGATTGTCTCGTCAAGTCTCACAAAATCAGACTATCCTCAGGCAAATGAGATTTGATAGGAAGATCGTTTGTCAATCCAGCTTTGGCAAAAGGTGATGAGGCTTGGCTGTGACTACATTAGGCCATGCTAGCTCGCTTCCTATTTTAAAGCAAGAAAGTAAAGACATGAAAAAATTACTGGACCGTTTTGATGTGCTGAGTGATGCCATCATCGCGATTATTATGACGATTTTGGTGTTGGAGATTTCGGCACCGACCAAGCCTGAAGAATTGCTGAATTTTTTCAAGGAAATTAGTCTCTTTCTGGTGTCCTTTATGCTGTTGGTCAATATCTGGTATCGGCGTGCCAAGATTATCATCCAGGCCAAGGTAACCAAACTGGAGTGTCTCTTGTTGGATGTCTTTGCCCACGCACTACTGGCCCTCTTTCCCCTAACTATCAAGATGTTAGTAGCCTATGAGGACGAGTGGGTATCGGTCCTCTTTTTTGGGATTTTGAATGTCTTGGTCATCACCGCTATTAACCTTATTCCTCTAGTGGAGTTAGGATTTGACTGGGAGAAGGGCAAGGTGTCTGGCTGGATACATCACTACTATCTGCGCCGGGTTTGGCTGACCATCCTGTTCAATTTGGCTCTCGTGGCGTTGGCTCTCTATTTAGGGACCTATGGCACCTATCTCTACTTGCTGATGCCGTTTTTGGATTTTTTTGCCAGTTATCGTAAGGACAAGCGCTTGGAGGAGGTCCTGCAGGATGATAATCTGCAGTCTATTATTGCCCAGAAAATTGGACTCAAGCGTTAGTTTTTCTGGCTCTATAGGGAAAATAGCAGAGCGGTAGAGTTGGCGAAGTACCTGCTCTGCCATTCATGAGAAAAAGACGCCCAATCTATGGGAAAATTAGTTTGTTTTTGATATACTAAGAAAGTATTCATACTCTTCCAAAATTTCATAAGACATCCTGAGGTTTCCTTGCCTAACTCCAGTTATGTCTGCGTCAACCTGTTTTGTCTAATGAGATTTTGAGTGAGTATTAACCGTATTGGAAAGGAATGTGGCTTGTAGGTCAGGTCGCAGGGAAAAAATGAATGAAACGTAGTATGTATGCTGGGCGTGTTCGTGGGGAGCATGTCGGTCAGGAAATCACTTTAACGGGTTGGGTCAGCCGTCGTCGGGACCTGGGTGGATTGATTTTTATTGACCTTCGTGACCGTGAGGGAATCATGCAGTTGGTCATCAATCCTGAGACGGTAAGTCCAGAGGTTGTGGCCCAGGCTGAGAAGTTGCGCACAGAGTTTGTCATCGAGGTGACTGGTGTGGTGGCTGAGCGTGAGCAGGCCAATGACAAACTACCAACGGGTGCCGTTGAACTGCAGGTGTCAAGTCTGACAGTCCTCAACACAGCTAAGACAACGCCTTTTGAAATCAAGGACGGTATTGAGGCTAACGACGATACTAGAATGCGCTATCGCTACTTGGATCTTCGTCGTCCAGAGATGTTGGAAAACCTTAAACTACGTGCCAAGGTGACCCACAGTATCCGCAATTATTTGGATGATTTGGAATTTATTGATGTGGAAACCCCGATGTTGACCAAGTCAACACCAGAAGGAGCGCGTGATTACCTGGTGCCATCGCGCGTGTCGCAAGGACATTTCTATGCCCTGCCTCAAAGTCCACAGATTACCAAGCAGTTGCTGATGAATGCTGGTTTTGACCGCTATTACCAAATCGTTAAATGTTTCCGCGATGAAGACTTGCGTGGGGACCGTCAGCCTGAGTTTACCCAAGTAGACTTGGAGACGTCTTTCTTGAATGATCAGGATATCCAAGACATCGTTGAAGGACTCTTGGCCAAGGTCATGAAGGACACCAAAGGTATCGAGGTCGCTCTGCCATTCCCACGAATGAGCTATGATGTGGCGATGAACAGCTATGGTTCGGACAAACCAGACACCCGCTTTGACATGCTCTTGCAGGATGTGACGGCTCTTGTCCGTGGTCTGGATTTTAAGGTCTTCTCTGAAGCACCTGTCGTTAAGGCTATTGTGGTTAAGGGGCATGCGGATCAATATTCGCGTAAGGACATCGATAAGATGACGGAATTGGCCAAGCAACATGGTGCCAAAGGCCTAGCCTGGGTTAAGGTGACGGACGGTGCTTTGGCAGGTCCGGTTGCTAAGTTCCTGACAGCAGTAGAAGCTGACTTGACCAGCGCGCTTGACTTGGCTGAAAACGACCTGGTGCTCTTTGTGGCAGATACACTTGAAGTGGCTAACAATACTCTCGGTGCCCTGCGTGGTCGCATCGCTAAGGAACTCGGCCTCATCGATGAGAGCAAGTTCAACTTCCTCTGGGTTGTTGACTGGCCAATGTTTGAATGGTCTGAGGAAGAAGACCGCTATATGTCTGCCCACCACCCCTTCACCTTGCCAACTGAAGAAACTGTGGCAGACTTGTCTGGTGACCTGAGCAAGGTTAAGGCAGTGGCCTATGACATCGTGCTCAATGGCTACGAACTGGGTGGCGGTAGTCTACGGATTTACCGTAAGGACCTGCAAGAACAAATGTTCAAGGCTCTCGGATTCTCAGAAGAAGAAGCCTACGAACAATTTGGTTTCCTCTTGGAAGCTATGGATTATGGTTTCCCACCACACGGTGGTTTGGCCATCGGTCTTGACCGTCTCGTAATGCTCTTAGCAGGCGAGGATAACATCCGCGAAGTGATTGCCTTTCCTAAAAATAATAAGGCTGCTGATCCAATGACTCAGGCGCCAAGTACTGTTGCCCAAAAACAATTGACAGAACTTGCCTTGCAAGTAGACATTCATGAGTAAGAAAACCCCAATACAGAAAAAACTAAATTATTACCTTAATCGCCTTGCCAAGCGCTATGGTTTGCTGAAAACGGTGAGAAGTATATCTAGAGAAAAGTATGCAGAGAAAATCTCTGCATCGCTTTTCTATGGACTTTTGTCAGCCATTGCGGTTAATTTCTTCTTTCAACCGGGTCATGTCTATTCCAGTGGTGTGACCGGGCTGGCTCAGATTATCTCAAGCGTTGCGGAGCATCACTTTGGATTTAACCTGCCGGTCTCTATCGTGTTTTATGCCATCAATTTGCCTCTCTTGGTTCTAGCATGGCGGAGCATTGGGCATAAGTTTACCGTCTTTACCTTTATCACGGTAACCCTGAGTTCGGTCTTCATCCAAATCGTTCCCCAGGTGACCTTGACAACGGACCCCATTATCAATGCTATTTTTGGTGGCTTGGTCATGGGAGTTGGAATTGGCTATGGCTTGATGAACAATATCTCCAGCGGTGGGACAGACATTGTCTCCTTGACCCTGCGTCGCAAGACGGGGCGTGAGGTGGGTAATATTTCACTCATGGTGAACGGAGTTATCATGGTCTTTGCCGGCCTTCTCTTTGGTTGGAAGTACGCCCTCTATTCCATGGTGACGATTTTCGTCTCAAGTCGTGTGACTAACGCCCTCTACACCAAGCAAAAGAAAATGCAGGCCATGATTGTTACCAGTCGTCCTGAAAAAGTAACCAAGGTCATTCATCGTCGTTTGGGCCGAGGCGTGACCCTGATAAATGAGGCTGAGGGCACCTATAATGGTGAGAAAAAGGCCATTCTTCTCACCATTATCACACGCGCAGAGTTTGCTGATTTTAAATATTTGATGAAAAAAGCTGATCCATCAGCCTTTATCTCAGTTGCTGAAAATGTCCAAATCATTGGTCGCTTTGAAGACGATAAGGGGACGAGATAAAGGGGTTAAGATGGGGCTGAACAAGAAGCTAGCAAAGGAGTTTTATGGCAAAGCAACATTCACATTCTTCCTTTAATCCTGTCCATTTGGCTCTTATTACCTTGGGTGTGGCCATCTATACCTTTGGTTTTGTCAAGTTCAACATGGCCAATCATTTGGCAGAAGGTGGCCTGGCTGGGCTGACTTTGATTATTTATAATCTCTTTGGCATCGATCCGGCCTATACGTCTTTTCTGTTTAACCTACCCTTGTTTGTCATGGGGGCTCGGGTTTTTGGACGGCGTTCGCTATATTTGACCATTTATGGAACAGTGACCATGTCGATTTTCATTTGGATTTGGCAGAAGGTTCCCCTAGTCATTGACCTCAAGCACGATATTCTGGTTGCTGCCCTCTTGGCAGGGATGTTTGCTGGTCTGGGAAGTGGCTTGGTCTTTCGCTATGGGGCAACGACTGGTGGCGGTGACATCATCGGACGTCTGGTTGAAGAAAAGACAGGGCGTCAAATCGGTCAAACTCTCTTGATGGTGGACGCGGTTGTCTTGACCCTCTCCTTGACCTATATCGACCTCAATCACATGGTCTACACCCTGATTGCAAGCTTTGTTTTTAGTCAAGTGCTGACCATGGTAGAAAAGGGTGGTTACTCTGTGCGGGGGATGCTGATTATTTCCAAGGCTTCTGAGCAGATTGCAGCGACTATTCTTAGTGAAATCAATCGCGGAGTGACCTATTTAAACGGGAGCGGTGCCTATTCGGGTAAGGATGTTAAGGTACTCTATGTGGCTCTCAACCCTTCCGAGGTGCTGATTGTCAAGGATATCGTTGCAGAACAA
Organism: Streptococcus caprae; assembly: GCF_042649745.1. Lineage (NCBI taxonomy): Bacteria > Bacillati > Bacillota > Bacilli > Lactobacillales > Streptococcaceae > Streptococcus > Streptococcus caprae. The sequence continues at coordinate 24,390 of NZ_JBHRZV010000001.1, forward strand.
GACCCGGATGCCTTTGTCTCTGTCCTTAATGTGGAAGAAGTTGTTAGTTCAGACTTTAAAATCAGACGGAAGAATTTTGATAAGGAAGTTTAGTATGAATAAAATAGAGAAATGGCATAGAGGAATTATCCTTTGTCTCGGCTTTTTTCTACTGTATTTAGCTAATCACTGGACTTTGTTGACCTCAGATGATTATATGTATCACTTTGTCTTTAAAGACACCTTGCCGACTGCTAATCTAGAAAAGATTCATGGAATTTGGTCAATTATTCGTTCCCAATATGTTCATTGGCAGTTATGGAATGGTCGCTATGTTTCACATGCAATTGTTCAATTTCTGACACAGTTTGACGGATATGTTTTTGATATTCTTAATAGCTTAGCTTTTCTTACGTTGATAAGATTAAGCTGTCAGTTTATTTCGTTTATAATGGCCAAGCGGATTTCCCCTATTTGGTATTTGTTAGCCTTTCTTTATTATTGGTTGTTTTTACCTAGTTTTGGGCAAACGGCTTTATGGTTGTCTGGGTCTGTGAATTACTTGTGGACTAGCTTGTTCTACCTCACTTTTCTTCTTTATTTTGTCAAAACACTAGAGTATTCAAAAGTGGAATGGTATCAGAAGCTCTCTCTTTTTTTCCTTGCCTTTTTAGCTGGCGCCTGCAATGAAAACTCTTCTCCAACAATAATTTTAATTGCTTTCGTATTTCTAATATATAAGGACGGCTTTTCTAAAAAAATTTGTCTTTCTCATTTCATGAGTCTAGGTATAGCTGGATTAAGTTTTTTAACGATTTTGCTATCTCCTGCTTCTCAAACGCGGGGACAGTCAGATTTAAACATAGCGATTGTCAGTGAGCGATTGTTTTTGATTTTTAATCAACTATGGTCTCAGTTCGCTTATCTTTATATTGGGCTGCTGTGCCTTTTCTGTGTGATACGATTCCAAAAACTTGAGTTTAAAGAATTAGAATTATTCTGGGTCATGGTTCTCTTTGTTGGCCATTTGGTTGCAGCTGTCATTCTTTTTGTTTCTCCAGAAATACCTGACCGGACCCTCTTTTGCTCGGCAATTTTGCTTGGTCTTACTTTGGGCATGCTTTTGCTTAAATGCAAGTGGTCCCTATTCCTTCAACTAGTTGTTGTTAGCTCATTTCTTGTTCTTTTTTCTATGAGTTATACGAGAGCCATCATGGATATTCATCAATCTTATCTTGAGGTGCGAGCTCAGTATCAGGCTATAGAAAAATCTGATCCGAACACAATAGTCGTGGTAACGAAGCTATCTGAACCTAAGTCGACTTATAATGCATACAGATTAACGAATAATTTAGCTGATTTCCCTGATTATTGGTTTAATCAATGGATGGCAGCTTATTTTGAAGTAAAGGGTATTGTAGGGATAGAAAAATAATTTTAGGTTGCCTTTAGTTTTCTTTAAGCAAGGTTAGCTATACTATAACCATCCTAAAACTTTTCACTGCCTAAGGCAGTATCGTCATCCCTAAGTGCCAAAGCACCAAGGGCTGGCAAATCTTTTTCATAAATCTCCTGAGAACGCCGGCTTGTATGAGCTGGTGTTTTCGTTTGCTTTTTCAAAACTTAAATAGTTTTGGCATCGTTGTTAGCCGGTGATTTTGCTTTAGAAATGTAGAAAACTAAAAGACGAAATCAAGAAAACGCTTGCAATTCTTGTTGAGAAGTGTTACTATGAACAGGTAAGGATTGTTACTGTTTATACTCAATCAAAATCAGGATTAGACAAGGCAGGTTGACGCAGACATAACTGGAGTTAGTCAAGGAAACCTAACGATGAATAATTTTGATTTTGGAAGAGTATTTAATCAGGCAAAACCTAAATGATAGCCCCCAATCAGCAGATTTTCTGTTGGTCGTTTCGGTGTTCATTTAGGTTTTTTGCGTGATGTAGGGCAATCAGAACATACCAATTTATTTTAGGAGGGTTTTTATGAAAAAACTTATGAAGTTTGGTTTGGTATCTCTTGCAGCTTTAGCTCTAGTTGCTTGTTCGACCAAGGCCAAGGAAGACAAGACAGAGCAGTCTACCATTGCAGCCTCCAAGGTTAGCATCAATGTGACCGGCTATGAGTTTGGTCCGTCGGTCAATAAGATAATTGTTCAGTTGGATAAACCGATTAAGACAGTTGACGCTAGCAAGGCTAAGATTGAAACAGCCAAGTCTGATCGTACGATTGAGAAGGCTTATGTTTCTGATGCGGATGGCAATGCCCTCAGTGATGGCACAGAGGGTCAATATGTGACCTTGGAGTTGGCGGTGACCTTCGATGCTCAAAAGGTAACAGCTCCGGGAACTCCTTTTACCTATAGTTTGGAAACCTTCCAAAACACTTGGTCAGTGGATTATCCGGTTAAGATCTCAGGATTGACCTTGACCTCAGGTGAGACAGATTATACCCTGGAAACTGAGGCTGATGCCATTGCTAACCGTGTATCAGCAGATTTAGCAGCCTTTACCAATAGAGGTAGTCGAACAGGCACTTATACTAATGACTTTACGGGTCAGGATGAAGAAGTGACGCTTCAATATGCAGCTTACGAACCGGATAGTCTGGCAGGTGGAAGTGCTAATCCGCTTGTCATCTGGTTGCATGGCCAAGGAGAAGGTGGTACCGATACTGATATTACCCTTTTGGGGAATGAAGTCGTTGCCCTGGCGCGCCCAGAAATTCAAGGGCACTTTACTTCTGAAGACCAAACAGGGGCCTATGTTCTAGCAGTACAGACTAAAACCTATTGGATGGATGAAGGAGATGGGACCAATGGTGCAGGCTCTGGAGTGTCTCGTTATACGCAAGCTCTGATGGATACCATTGATGAATACGTAACTAACCATCCTGACGTCGATACCAGCCGTATCTATCTGACTGGGGGCTCAAACGGTGGTTACATGACTCTTAACATGGCTGTGAACTACCCAGACTACTTTGCAGCCCTAGTGCCACAAGCAGCAGCTTATTCTTACTATAACTATGAACGAGACGATAATGGTGCCTATACCTTGGTTGATAGCGACAAGAGCTTGTCAGGTAAGGCTATGGTGCGGACAGAGGATGTCTACTTCACAGATGAAAAACTGGAAGCCTTGACCAATCAGCCGATCTGGTTCCTACATGCGGCTAATGACACTGTCGTCGACCCTACTACCTATGCTCTACCGGTTTATAAGGCTTTGGTCGATAGCGGAGCTAGCAACAAGTGGTTTTCTTACTATGAAAGTGTTGAGGGAAGTGACCTTCCAGGAACTTCTTACATGGGCCACTGGTCATGGACATATTTCTTCAACAATAAGATGTCTGGTGTTCAAGACCCAGCTAAAATTATCGAAGCTGAAGGTATTACTGGTTTTGAGCCAAGCAATGCCAGCAATGGAGGGACTGCAACTGCTGAAGTTGATGGCGTAACTTATACTAATGTTTTTGACTGGCTAAATGCCCAGACAAAATAAATAAAGTGATCTAGAAAAGTTTTAGGTTGCCTTTAGTTTTCTTTAAGCAAGGCTAGCTATACTATAACCATCCTAAAACTTTTTCTTTTTCATAAATCTCGGCTCTTTGTCAACTGTAGTGGGTTGACCAATTTAACACCGAGAGAGGACAGGACTTGTCTTCTCTCGTTTTATGTTTATGGCAATGAAAATACGAGT
>NZ_JBHRZV010000002.1:0-110740 GCF_042649745.1 Streptococcus caprae
CATCGAAAATTGGATTAACAACTATCCAAAGAAATGTTTGAACTATTTATCTCCTAGACAATTTTTACTAAATGCCTAACTTAGACTTGAAATTTAGCGTAAAATAAAAAATACTTCTGGTTCTAGTATGCTAGATTTCAACAGAAGTATGTTTCATGTGATTGATTTTCGAGAGCTATTGTCGAAAGGGCATGTTATTGATTAACCGTAACTTGACCACTACTATAATCAAAGGTCAGACCGGATTGAACATTGGGAATGAAGACATTGAATTCAAGGCTTCCATCTGATGATTTAGCCTCTAAGTGGCTGCCGCTTGCCATGATATTATTTCCATCATAAATCAAGGTTACACGATAACGAATCTTCTTGTTATTATCCAAGGCTTTACGAATCAAAGTTTCATAGTAATTTTGACCCGTCGAGAAAGATTCATCAGCCTGATTGGACCAGGCTGTTTGTGTCGCAATATTATTAGGATTACTCGTTGATGCATCAAAGCCATCTAAACCACCAGCCAAAGCATAACCAATCAAATGGCCACGATCTACAGCATGATCATACTCTCCAGCAAGATCGTGAATTTGATGCCAACCGGCTGGAGTAAAGGCATTCTTATTTTGTTCACGCTTTTGATACTGTCGAGTCGCCTTTGTTAAAAGCGCATTCGCTACTGTCGGCACCTTTTTACCTTGAACAGACTTCGTTTTGTTATCGACATACGGCAAACTAGCGACATCAACATTAAGATCTGTTTTATTATCGTTAATGACATAAGCACCCGCTCCATTCCATTGGATATTGGAACCTAATTGCTTTTTAACAGCACCGGACATTACCGTTTCTGCCAACTCTTGAGTCGGCGTTGATTCACTACTACTGGAACCGTTTGAAGTAATAGCAGAGCTGGAAGAACCAGATAGCATATTAGTGACCTGATTCAGTAAACCGTCTGAGGAAGAGGTGTTGCTAGTCAGAAGTCCAGCAAGAGCTAACAGCACGACGACAAGCGTTGAAATGAGTGATTTTTGATTCTTTTTCATATATCTTTCACATTTCTAAAAATCACCGAGAAAGTGCCTCCTCAGTGATTGAATTTTTATTTCCCAGTAAATTGAGCAAGAATACTGGACCATTTGTTCGGTGAGAGAATCGCCCAAACATTTTCACCATCTCCAATAATTCCATAGCCCACGACCAAGCCTATACCTAGAAAGATAAGACAAAGCAGGGCAATCAAGATTATAAATCCCAACTGTTTAACAACATATTTCCATCCTGAAAATGCATCCATTAGGCATCACCTTTTACACGTTTAATCGTAGCACCAAGTCCAACCAACTTCTCATTAAATTGGTAATAACCTCGGTCCAAGTGTGTTAATTTACCAACCTTAGTCTGCCCCTTGGCCACTAGACCCGAGAGGATCAATGCTGCAGACGCACGAAGGTCGGTTGACATGACCGTCGCACCCTGTAAACCCTGACCGCCATGAATCATAGCCGTCTCTCGTAGAATTTCAGAGTGAAGTCCCATCCGCCGCATCTCTTCCAAATGTTGGAATCGGTTCTCAAATACAGTTTCAATCATTGTTGACTCCCCGTCAACAACTGCCATCAAAGCTGTAAATTGAGCCTGCATATCAGTTGGAAAACCAGGATGCGGTAAGGTTTTGACAGTAACTGGTTTGAGACTCGCAGTATCAGCCTTAACTCGGATACCTCTGGCTTCATCTGTCACCTCTACTCCCATTTCACGTAGCTTAGAAATCAAGGGACGATTATGTTCCCAAATCGCATCTTTAATTAAGACATCGCCATTGGTCATTGCAGCCGCCACCATAAAAGTACCTGCTTCAATTCTATCCTGAACCACATCATGATCTGCACCGTGAAGGCGATTAACACCCTGAATGGTTAAGGTTTCAGTACCAGCTCCTTTGACGATAGCGCCCATCTTGTTAAGCAAGAGCGCCAAGTCTACAATTTCTGGTTCACGCGCAGCATTTTCAATAACTGTCTTACCCTCTGCTAGGGTTGCAGCCATCATTAAGTTTTGAGTCGCTCCAACACTTGGGAAATCTAAATAGATATTGGCCCCTTGTAATTTTGATGCCTTAGCGATAATATCTCCACCACTCTGTGTGATTTTGGCGCCCATAGCTTCAAGGCCTTTTAGGTGTAGGTCAATAGGACGACTACCGATACTGCAACCTCCTGGCATCGATACAGTTGCATGTCCACAGCGTGCCAAGATGGGTCCCAAAACCACGATTGATGCTCGCATTTGACTTACGTATTCATACGGAGCCTTGTCTAAAATATAATTGCTCGCATCAACTGTAATTTCTTTATTGTTTTCATCAAAAACAACATCAATGTCCAAGCCACGAATCACATTGTTCATCGTGAAGACGTCGGATAAAATAGGAACATTTCGCAGAATAGTCTGGCCATCTTTGGCTAAAATTGTAGCTGCCAACAAAGGTAAAACTGCATTCTTAGCTCCTTCAATAACAACCTCTCCCTGCAATCTGGTGTTACCACCCTCAATAATAATATGCTCCACAGCAAACTCCATTCTTACGTAATTGTAGACCCATTATACCACACTTGAGGGAAAATAGGCAGAGCAGACTTTCTACTTAGGAAAAGCTCACAAAAAGGCGAAGACTTAAGTCTAAAATAGTCAATACAAAGCTTGCAACTAGGCTTCCTAGTCCAACACTAAGAAAGAGTATAAACAAGCGTAATCTCCCAGCATCCTCAGATGGATATTTAATCAGTTTTGACCAATCAAACAAGCTGATTAGCAACTGAAACGAAAGACCAATGAAAAGAAAATAGCAGAGCAAACGAATGATAATTTGTAAAATTTCCATAATCTTATTCTATCATTTTTATCATGAATGGAAAAGAAGAGGCCACCTACCTTAACCGATCTGGTTAAGGAGGTGAAGATTTTGACTGACCAGATAAAATCCCAAGCCTACAATTACACAGAAGAGAATGAGTTTTAGCACTCCTTTTAGGAAATTAAATATAAGCAAAGCTACCATAGATAGAATAAACCAGGTCCAACCTGACTGACCAATAATACCTTGGACGGTGGTCAAGCTGTTTCCAGCCAAGATACGAATAGATTCTAGAATCAGATCCATCCAATCTGACCGTAACCCTAACCGCTCTGCTATGTTTCCACCATTGGTCTGCAGCCAGGCAAAGACACCCGTATTATAAAGCAGCAAGAATGACTGCATGGGGTAGGCTAAAATGAGGCGTCGTAAAGTTTTCATCTTAACTCCTTAATTTTGATAGAGGTTTTGGACTGCAGCAATATCAGTCGCTTGAATCCCATAATAGGAACCAGCGGACTGCATAAGGGATTCCTCACTGTCATTATGCTCAAGGCCGATTGCATGTCCCAATTCATGGGCTGCCGTGTTCGTAATGCGATCAGCACTGTAGCCGTAGTCAGCATTCAAGAGGTAGTAACTGTTAAGATAGACTGTCGCGTGATAGATACGATTTGTGACTAAGTTTAAGTCAGTTTGGCAAAGTCCTGCCGCTTCTGTACTGGCATCTGATTGGTCTGTCGCGACAATATCTGCACTCGCTTCGTCTGATACTATGACAAAGGTAAAGGCTCCCGTCGCATTCCAAACTGCAATCGCTTCTTGATAGGCAGTCACAAACTGCTCGTCAGTACTAGCAATGTAGATTGTCGCTTGATTGGTTTCCCAGCGAGCACCAGTCGTAGTTTCGTGACTATCTGTCTGAAGACTCTGCTCACTACTTAGGGAAGTCAAGGTTCCACTATCATACAACTGTTCTAGCTGACTTAGTCCTGTTCGAATAATCTGAGCAAACTCAGACTGACTATGGTAAGCATAATATAGGAAACAAAAAGCTATAACAATCAGAAGTAACACTAATTTTACCACAGACCAGACGATTCGCAAAATCAATCTAGGCAGCCACAAGATAAAAGTCCAAATATGTTTGATTAACTCCACCCCCTTCTCCTCTTATCGTCTCACTATTGTACCAGATATGACTTAAAACTGTCCTAAATCAAAAAGCCAGTGTTTCCACTAGCTCCTAATTTATACTCACTCAAAATCTCAATAGACAAGGCAGGTTGACACAGACATAAGAGACTTAGGCAAGAAAACCTAACGACGTATAGTTTTGATTTTGGAAGAGTATTAATAACTGGCCAATCGCTTTTCAAGATAGGTTTGGGCAAGGGCATAGCAGGTACAAATAACCCAGTAGATCAGCGCAACTTCAATGTAAACCGTCATATAGTCTGACTTGGCTCCTCCGACTTGCTTGGCCATGTTAAACATTTCAGGGACAGTTATCATGGCGGTCAGAGAGGTTGATTTTACCATGTCTAAGAGGACATTGCTGAGCGGTGGCACTGCTATTCTCACAGCTTGAGGAATAATAATTTTCAGGTAGATGGTTGGTGTCCGCAGGCCCAGAGCACGCGCCGCCTCCCATTGCCCCTTGTCAATAGCCTGAAGCGAGGACCGAATGACCTCTGAGATATAGGCTGAAGACATAAAGGTAAAGGCAATAATTGAGGCAGAGATGGCATCCAGCTGGATTCCCATAAACGGAAGACCGAAATAAATAAAGAACAGCAGAACCATCAAGGGAATCCCCCGCATCAAAGAGATATGAAACATAGCCAGTCCCTTTAGTGCCCGAACATGCGACATCCGCATCAGGGCAACAAAGAATCCAAAAAAGGTCCCAAGACCAAATCCAATCAAGGATAGGGACAGCGTAAAGGGTAATCCCTGCAAAATTCGAGGAAAGGCATAAACTGCTAAATCTGGATTAAAAATGGCATCCCAATTGATCGACATAAGTGCTCCTTCTAACAAGAAAGAGAGGAGAGCATCTCACTCTGCCTCTCTTCAATCATGGCATAATTTATTCGACATCTGAAGTATCGATGACTGGTAATTCATCAACATTTTCAGCTTGTTTGGTCAAATCTTGGCCTGCATAATATTTCTCAGAAATTTCTTTCATCGTGCCGTCTTCCATCATTTCAGTGATGACTTGGTCAAGTTTTTCTTTTACAGATGTATCCTTTTTGTTAGTTACGATAACTTGCTTGGTTGGGTTGTATTGAACATCCCCCATCTTAACCTTGATGTCTGGAAATTCAGCTGTAATATATTTAACAGCGATAACTTGGGTATAGTAATCATTTGGGATGAAATCTGTACGTCCTGTTGAGACGTCACGGAGATAGACGTCATTAGTAACGTTATCATAGATCACTGGCTCTGCCCCTTGTTTTTTCGCAATTTTCATGTACTGGGTTCCAGCACCCCCACCAGCTTTTTTGCCTGTCCAGTCAGATAAGTCCTTGGCAGTGATATTTGATGAGCCATCCTCACGGACGATCATTCCTCCGACTGAATATTTGTAAGGAACAGTCAGGTTATATTTTTCATCACGTTCCTCTGTCCAGTCAAAACTGTTGACAGCGATATCCACTTTTCCAGAATCAACAGATGTAAAGGCTTCAGCCACTCCAATTTCTTGGAATTCTACCTTGACACCCAGACGTTCACCGATTTCGTTGAGCATGTCGATTTCATAGCCGACCAATTCATCATCGTCATTACGATAAGAAGTTGGATAAAGAGTCGCTGGAGTCGCCACTTGAAGCACACCAGCTTCTTGGATAGTTTCCCATTGGGTTTTCTCAGCCTTGGCTGAATCAGATGTATTGGACGAGCAAGCTGCTAGGGTCATGGCCGATAGCAGGGCTACGGATGCTAAAACTTTTTTAAACATAATCCTTCTATGTTCCTTTTCATTTTCTTTGTAGCTTATACTCTTCCAAAATCAAAACTTTACATCGTTAGGTTTCCTTGCCTAACTCCAGTTATGCCTACATCAACCTCCCTTGTCTCTTTTGATTTTGAGTGAGTATTAAAAAGCTTACTCCATAAAAATACCGTTTTCATACCTGTTTTTCAAGTCAGGCGACTCGATTTTCTCTTAAAAATTTCACAAACTTTTATAGTACACTAAAGCTTGTGAATTTGACACTGAAACTGCTATAGTACAGTCATTTCCAAGATATAAAAAAGACTTGAAAATTCAAGTCTTTGGATTATCTTGTGAATTTTTTAGCGAAATTGATTTGCAGATTCAAACTCTTCCGCCAAGTGAAGCAAGAGGTCCTCTCGTCCCTTAGCTGCGGTCAATTGGACACCTATAGCTAGACCATCTCCCCTACGATAAATTGGCAAGGAAATGGCAGGCTGTCCCGTCAGATTGGCTTGTTGTGTAAAAGGAGTCAGGGCTAGCGAATCCGCGAACATCTCCCAAATCAAGTCTTGCTGCTCTGCCATTGCCAAACTATCCATGGCTAAGAGACGCTCCACTCGTTCAGCAGGCTGGTCGAACTGACCGTGCTTGGGAGCAACATCGGCAGTCGTCGGCGTCAGCAAGACATCATAGGTCTCATGAAATTGGGCCATCTGGTGGCTAAATTGATCCCACAGGGCCAGGGTTTGCGAATAGAGATGGGCTGGGATGCTCAGGCCGGACCGATAAATGGCCCAAGTCATAGGCTCCATATCTTCATGGGTCATGGCCCTCCCAAAACTTTGCTCAATTCCCGCAAACATAGCAGCCGTCTCGACTGAATTCATGAGGTAGTAGGCCTGCATGGCTGCTACACCATCGAGAGGTTGCTCAGACAAATGCACAATCTCATGCCCCAGATCGGACAAAAACTGCTCTGCCTTTTCGACAGCTGCTCTGGCATCTTCAGACACCTCAGACCCAATCGGCGAGTCCTTCAAAACAGCAATTCGCAATGGTTTAAATTCTCTATCTTTAACGTGGTAAAGACTACCGTAAGACAATTCAGGTAGGACAAAAGGGGACTCTATCTGACAGGTCTGAAGGTGGTAAAGAAGATTGCGACAGTCTCTTACCGACTGGGAGAGGGCAAAAGATACCGAAGCCCCCTGCCAACCACGGAAAGAATCTGGGCCTACTGGAATCCGACCACGACTAGGCTTTAGCCCAACCAAACCGTTAAAGGAGGCAGGGATCCGAATGGAACCACCACCGTCAGAGGCAGCAGCCAAGGGCAGAATACCAGACGCTACCGTTGCTGCAGCGCCACCAGAAGAACCTCCAGCATTGCGGGTCTGATTATCTGGCAGATTAACCACTCCATGCAAACTAGAATCGGAGATATTCTTAAAGCCAAATTCAGGTGTATTGGTTCGACCAAGAATAATAAAACCTAGATTTTCCAGGGCTTTGACGTAATTATCTGAAGATTTAGCCCGATAAGTTTGAAAGAGACGTGAACCTGAAGTCGATAGTTGACCTGCCTGTTCCTGTCCCAAATCCTTGAGCAAGAAGGGGACTCCAGCAAAAGGTTTTTCAGAGAAATCACGCCTGTCTGCTTCACACAGAGCTTCCTCATAGCGTGTCGAAGTCACAGCATTTAGTTCTGGATTGAGCCTTTCGATTTTCTCAATCGTCTCCTCAACTAATTCTTTTGCGGAAATCTGTCTTGTCCGCACCAACTCCGCCATACCAGTTGCATCACGCATTTTTCTTACCTCACAAGATTCAAATTTTTCCAAAATCAAAAGTATACGTCCGTAGGTTTCCTTACCCAACTCTCTTATGCTTGGGACAACCCGCCTTATCTCTTTTGATGTTGAGTGAATATAAAATAAGGCCAGCGAAAATAGGCTGACCTATTCTCACTAGCCCTCTCCTTGCCTTATTATAGCATAAGATTTTAGAACCCTATGCTTAATCTTGCCAGGTTTCTTGATTTTCCTTGAATTTTTTCAAGAGTGTCAAGCCGTCTGCATTGATGTAGCCTTGGACCTTGGCTACCTTGATAAGCTCTGTGTAATTGGACAGGGTTACCAGTTTCACATCAGCTGCTTCAAAGTTGGCGTCCGCTTTTGGCAATTCATAGGTGAAAATCGCCACCACACCAAGCACTTCTGCCCCTTCACGCTCTGCTGCTGCAACAGCACCAAGAACTGAGCCACCTGTTGAAATCAAGTCTTCAATGACAACCATTTTTTGGCCCTTTACAATACGGCCTTCAACCTGGTTACCAGCACCGTGCTCTTTTGGTTTGCTACGGATGTAGGCAAATGGCAGATTCATGCGGTCTGCAATGATGGCACCGTGAGGAATTCCTGCGGTTGCTGTTCCTGCAATCACTTCTACTTCTGGGAAGTTTTCCTTGATCTTCTCTACAAAACCGTCTTCGATAATCGTCCGTGTATCTGGATAAGACAGAGTAATACGGTTGTCTGTATAAATAGGGGACTTGATTCCAGAAGCCCATGTAAAGGGATTTTCTGGTTGCAGGTAAACTGCCTTGATATCCAAAAGATGAGATGCAATTTCATTTGCAAGTTTCATAAGATTTCCTCCTCTAGTATTTCAATGCTTGATATAAAGTATTGTTCGATAAAATTAGTCTGTAACTGAATATCTTCACGCCTGAGTTTTTCTCCTGGCGAGGTTAGGACCCATTTGTCTTCCATATCATCTTTGCGATGAATGATAGCCACTAATTCTCCTGAAAAGGTCTGCAAAGGTTGTGAAACCTGCTGAGAGTGATGTAAACGTCTTGTTCCTCACCGTCTCCGGCTAACAATTCAGGGATGTAACCATAGTTAATAGGGTAGATATTCCCAAAATCATCTCGAAACCCGATGGGTCTATCAATGATGACTTGGTAGCTCTTCCTGACCATTCCACTCTCCTTTGATGGCTTGGTATGCTGCAACAGGATTTGCTGCTTGGGTGATGGGGCGGCCCACCACGATGTAGTTGGATCCGATTTCCCGCGCTTGTCTCGGCATCATGACCCGTTTTTGGTCACCAACATCTGCACCCGCAGGGCGAATACCCGGTGTCAGACAGACAAAGTCTTGGCTGGTTACTTCATGGATAGCTGCTGCCTCATGAGCCGAACAAACCACCCCATCTAGTCCAGCTTCTGCCGTCTTTTTAGCGTAGTGAAGAACAGAGTCTGTTAGACTCGTTTGGATATTTTGGTAGTCCTGCATCTGCTCTTCAGAGGTGGACGTCAACTGAGTCACCGCAATCAGGATCCCATCCGGACCAAAGCCTTCACGCGCCGCCTTCATCATCTCAACCCCACCAGCCGCATGGACATTGGACATGTCTACGCCTAGTTTAGCTAGAACTGTCATGGCAGATTTGACCGTGTTGGGAATATCATGTAGTTTTAAGTCTAGAAAGACACTGTGTCCTAAATTTTTAACATAGCGTACAATTTCCGCTCCACAGGCATAGTAAAGTTCCATGCCAATCTTGACATAGAGTTTTTCCTCCTCTGGAAATTTTTCCAAAAACACTTTGACTTCCTCAAAGGTCGGAAAATCCAGGGCAATAATCGGACGTTCTTCTCTCATCTTGTCTCCTTTTCTGTTGGGCGTAGCTCCTGCTTGACTTGTTGGCGTAAGTTTGCAAGTGTATCAATGCCGTACTTGTCCATGACCTGAGGCAAGTCCTCAATAATTTTAGGGCAGGCATATGGGGCGGTAAAGTTAGCTGTTCCCACCCCGATGGCCGATGCCCCAGCAATCATCATCTCCAACGCCTTTTCCGCTGAATCAATTCCTCCCATTCCAATGATCGGCAGGTCCGAAGCCAGAGCTACCTGACGAATGAGCTTGAGGGCAACTGGAAAGACAGCAGGACCAGACATGCCACCTTGACCGTTGGCGATGATGGGTTTTCTAGTTTTCAAATCATAGCGGGTCCCCACCAGGGTATTAATCATGGTGAAGCCTGACGCACCCGCCTCTTCGATTGCTTTTGCGACCGTCGTGATGTCCGACACGCTTGGTGTCAGCTTGACATAGACCGGAACGCTGGAGGTATCGACCGCTGCCTTGACCGCTGCGTAGGCCAATTCAGGCACCTGTCCAATCAAAAGGCCTGCGTTACCGTGGTCCACGTTTGGACAGGAAATATTGAGCTCGATGGCCGTCACGTTTGGTGCCTTGGAAATCTTCTCTGACACGACGGCATACTCGTCATTAGAAAAGCCTGCAACATTAGCAATGATAGGTAGGTCTGGATAGTGCTCTGCCAGCCAAGGCAGTTTTTCTGCCAGAACCGCATCAACACCAGGATTTTGCAAGCCAATGGCATTGAGCATGCCCGCTGGTGTCTCGGCCACACGAGGCGTCGGATTGCCGAAGCGGGGGTTCTGGGTCGTCGCCTTAATCATGATAGACCCTAGCTTGTCCAGCTCGTAGTACTTGGCGTATTCCTTACCAAAGCCAAAGCAGCCAGAGGCAGGAATAATGGGATTTTTCAGATCCAAGCCTGGCAGGCTGACTGCTAACCGATTGTCTATCATCCTCTTCCCTCCTAGTCCAATACCAGTTGGCCTGTCGCAAAGACAGGACCTTCTTCACAGACCCGGACATACTCATCCGCTCTGCCATTTTTCACAGGAACCACACAGGCGTAACAAGCCCCCATGCCACAAGCCATCCTTGCTTCTATGGAGATGTAGGCTTGCGGGTGATCCTCAAAGATCTTATCCACATAGCGGAGCATACCTGGAGCCCCACAAGCGTAGACCGCATCCGGCCATTCTAGACCTTCGACAATGGTCGACACATAGCCCTTGATCCCGTAAGAACCATCATCCGTCGTCACCGTCACAGAACCGTACTGAGCCAACTCGTCTTCCAGAATTACAGCAGACTTAGTCGCAAAACCGATGACCGACTGGACTTGCACACCCTTGGCTGCCAGCTGCTTGGCCAACTCAACCAATGGTGGAACACCAATACCCCCACCGATGAGCAGGGCTGTCTGCCCAGCTTTTAAACCATCAATCTCAAAGCCATGTCCCTGAGGCCCCATACAGTCGATGGTCTGACCCGGCTGCATCTGGGCAAAGACCGCAGTCCCCTGACCCTCTACTCGGTAAATCAAGGTCGCTACATTGGCCTCCTTATCCACCTGGGAGATAGAAATCGGCCGCCGTAATAGCATGGAGGCATCCGGCACCTTCATGTGCAGAAACTGCCCAATCCCCATCAGTCCCACCATGAGCCCTGATAATTTTAGTTCGTATATGTCCGGTGCAATTTCCCGTTGGGAGACAATGGTCAAATCATCTCGTAGCATGGCATTCCTTTCCCTACAAAAAAGCCCTGCCAGAAGGCAGGGCTCATGAAAGACGGTAGCCAAAAAGACTCCCTAATTAGCTGGTTATACAGCTAGTTCACGACGAATCCGCAGATTCGATCCCTTTGCAGCCTCTCTGGACTAAATTAAAGGTTTACAAGTAATTTTCTTTATTATATAGACAAGCCCAGTATTTGTCAACTGAAAACCAGTACTATACTTTAAGTGACCTATTTTTCTTCTAGTTCATTACTAAGTTCGATGATATAACGTTTCATATCCTCTTTAACCTGTGGATGTTGTAAAGCATACTCGATAGAGGTCTTCATGAAACCGAATTTATCCCCAACATCGTAACGATTTCCTGTGAACTCACGCGCAAATACACGCTGGGTCTTATTAAGCGTATCAATCGCATCAGTCAACTGAATTTCACCCCCAGCACCTGGAGCTTGAGTTTCCAAGATTCCGAAGATTTCTGGCGTCAATAAGTAACGTCCAATAATCGCTAAATCACTAGGCGCATCCTCTGGAGCTGGTTTTTCGACAAAAGTATCCACACTATAAAGACCATTGACACCCTCACCTTGAGGTGCAATTACTCCGTATGCCGACACTTCTTCATGCGGAACTGGCATAACCGCAATCGTTGAGGCATGAGTCTCTTCATAGTCATTCATCAATTGGCGGGTCAATGGCAAAGCTGATTCATCGGTAATATCCATGAGGTCATCACCGAGCATGACAACAAACGGTTCATTTCCAACAAAAGCCTTTGCTTGCAATACGGCATCTCCAAGTCCACGCGGATGCGATTGACGGATAAAATGCAAGCGAATCCCTGTAGTTTCATCAACCAACTTCAGTAATTCATTTTTATTTTTCTCTTTAAGGTTATACTCCAGCTCGAAATTTGAATCGAAGTGATCTTCAATCGAACGTTTGGATTTTCCCGTAACAACCAAGATATCTTTGATACCCGACTTCAGGGCTTCTTCAACAATAAATTGAATTGTTGGTTTATCAACAATCGGTAACATTTCCTTAGCCAAAGCCTTCGTTGCTGGTAAAAAACGAGTTCCCAAACCTGCAGCAGGAATAACTGCTTTTCTCACTTTTTGCATAACTATTCTCCATTTTCTTATCTGGGTATATACTAAATTCGTACATACAAAAGTCACTAGTACTATTCTATCAAAAATTTGGTCTAAGTAAAGGATTATTTGGTTATGATTTCAGACAACTGTTAGGGTCGTTAATTCTTGACATTTTTTTAAAAAGAATGTATTATGAAAATAGTACAAATGAGACTAAATGTTTAGTCAGGAAAGGAGCTTACATGGCTTGGAAATTTAACGAGAAATCTCCTATTTATGCTCAGATAGCTCAACAAATCAAAATGCAGATTATCAGTCATGAGATAAAAAGTGGTGATCAACTCCCTACTGTTCGTGACTTAGCTGAGATTGCAGGAGTTAATCCAAATACGATGCAACGAGCCTTTACCGAACTAGAGCGGGAGGGGATGGTCTATTCACAACGGACGGCTGGCCGTTATGTAACTCAAGATGAAGAGTTGATCGCACAGATAAGACACCAGATAGCAGAAAATGAAATCCAATCCTTCATCTTGAATATGCGTAAGATTGGATTCGCAGATGTCGATATCATTTCGGAATTAAACAATTATATTAAGGAGAGTTAGATGACCCAGTTACTGCAACTTCATCATGTTACAAAGAGCTACGGTTCCCACCTAGCAGTAAATGATATGAGTCTATCCATTAAACCAGGTAAAATTGTTGGGCTTCTCGGTCCAAACGGTAGTGGAAAAACTACCCTAATCAAACTTATTAATGGCTTACTACAACCAGATAGAGGAGACATTGTCATTGATGGCTTCAGACCTTCAATTGATACAAAAAAGATTATTTCCTATTTACCTGATACCACCTATCTTCGTGATAATATGCGAGTTGAAGAAGTTCTGTCCTTTTTCCAAGATTTTTATGAGGATTTTGATCGTCAAAAAGCTGAGCAACTTCTCCAAGACTTATCTATCCGATTAGAAGAAAAACTTAAAAATCTTTCAAAAGGAAATAAAGAAAAGGTTCAGCTCGTTCTTGTAATGAGTCGAAAGGCTAAACTTTATCTCCTAGATGAGCCTATTGGTGGAGTAGATCCTGCAGCCCGTGATTATATCCTGAAAACAATCATTAACAATTATTCTAAAGATGCCTCTGTCATTATTTCAACACACTTAATCTCAGATATTGAGCCTATCCTTGATGAAGTAGTGTTTATTAAAGATGGCCAACTCATTCTTACTGGAAGTGTTGATGACCTTCGTGAGGAGCACGGCCTTTCCATTGACTCACTTTTTCGGGAAACTTTTAAAAATTATTAGGAGGCTCTTATGTTTAAAAAACTAGTTAAATACGATTTTAAGTCGGTTGGAAAATGGTACCTCCTACTCAATGCAATCACTTTGGCTATTGCACTACTACTTGGTTTTGCGATTTCAAATTTCTCAAACTATGAAGAAACACAATATTCTTTTGGTGTCTCTCAAGCCTCTAGTGTTCTCAATTCGGTTTTGATACTGTCGTTTGGAATCCTTATCAGCGCTGTTATTATCAGTACTCTTGTCATTGTTGTCAATCGATTTCGCACAAATGTTCTTGGCCGTGAGGGCTATCTCACATTAACGTTACCAGCCTCCATACATGAAATTATTCTTTCGAAATTATGTGTGGCAACCCTCTTAACATTTTTCAATATTTTTGTTATAATAGTCTCAATCGTCCTTTTGATACTTCCTTCATCTGGAATTAGTGAGTTTATAGAGGCATTCAAGGAGCTTACTAGACTCTTTACTTATGGAAATACCTACTTGGGCTTACTTTTCTTTATCATATCTTCCATTTCTGGAACGCTTATGATTTATTTCTCAATTGCGATTGGACAACTTTTCAATGAACGAAGATTGTTAATGGCATTTGTAGCTTATTTTGGATTGTTCATTCTTTCATCAATTGTTGGACAATATTTCTTTGGAGGTTATGTCTTTACACAGCTTATATATGTCGCCAGTCAAGATTACAACCTTATTGTAAGAAATTATATGTTGATTGCAATTTTCTATAGTATAATGACATCACTCCTATTCTACTTTGGAACTCACTATATCATGAAAAATAAGTTGAACTTAGAGTAGGATGATTTATAATTTAAATTCCGGTTGAGGGATTCATTCCCTCTCCAACTAACCAACCTTAGTGTAATGGATATCACGCAAGATTCCGGTTCTTGAGATAGGGGTTCGATTCCCTTAGGTTGGATTATCTTTATCTTCGAAAAGCCTTATTTGATAAAGTTTTTTTTATTTCCCACAACTCCAGAGCTCGCTATCATCTTACTAAAAAAGAACCGCAAACTTCAAATGAGTTAAGCGATTCTTTTTTAGTAGTTAAATTTTTCAATATTATTTTGTTGTCGTGACAGCTTCATTAGAAATCAATCCAACCTGAGTCATCGTAGTCAATCCATTTTGCTCGAAAGTCAGTTCAATTTTTCCTCCTGAATTGGTATATAAACCCGATACCCAGATTGCTTGGATATCCTGACGTCCTGTTGAGACTGACTTAGATACAACATCCGGTTCACCTAATTTATCAGTTACCTGCGTATAGGTCATACCTTGACTCAGCCCTTGATACTTCTCTAAGCTAATGCTTGGTTGGCGATTAAAGGCAAAATTCGAAATGGAGGCCGCTACTGCACTATCTTTATACAATTGAGCTGAAATGGTTACCGAATCTGCCGTCCAAGTATAGGCATCTAAATCAACATCACCAGCCTTAAGTGTCTCATGTTTATTAGGAGTTCCGAAGAGACCCTCTAATTGACTCAAACTACTTCCACCAGCAAATTCATTTGCCTCCTGACCAAGCTGAACTTGATTAAAAGCTAGACGCAATTCCTCATGGGCCGCCTTAAAATCGTTAGCTGTTTCTTTAACCGAAGCCTCTGTAGTTGTAACTTCTTCCTTCGTTGACGAACAACCAACAAGGCTCAAACTAAACAGTAATAATAATGTAGTTGTAAACTTCTTCATTCTAATTTTGCAATCCATTCCGTATCATAGAGAAGTCAATTTTTCTTCAAAAAAAGAGCATTATGCTCATTGATGGAACCTAGGGGGATCGAACCCCTGACCTTTTGGCTGCCAGCCAAACGCTCTCCCAGCTGAGCTAAGGCCCCGTAAAGGAACGACAAGTGTATTTTACAGTACAGCTCATCGCTCAAAAATTGTTTGTAGTGTCGCTGGTCCCTGTCGTGCACTAGCTGCGCTAGTTTCGACAAAGCTCACACAAGGTTTAAGACCCTCAGCTACTCTATTTTATCTAAAAATTGTAGCGCTGTCAAGATAAGAACAGCCTTAGCCCACGCCAAACTCATGAAACAGCTATTTCCGAACTATGGTACAGTTTGAAGTAGGCAATTACAACGGTTTTCCTATAGAGAAATTAGAAAATATAAAAGTATTATTGTGAAATTCCTGAACGTTGAAATACAGAAAGCTTTATTTTCTTGCTAAAATTCTTTCATGCGCTTGTCGTGAGCCTTAGCCGTTTCGCTAAGGAACTGTTCAAAGTGATTATTTGAGAGAATGTCGTGCATACACCAAACTCCCCAGAGCAAAAATCGCCATACCAACGCCAATCACGATAAAGCTCTGCCATGTAACCGAATGAGGCAAAACCGTCATGATAATGGTCCCTAAAGGCATCAAGAGAATGGCGAGGGTAAAGATGCTGCTGAACACCCGCCCGAGGTAGGCATTAGGCACTCGCGACTGCACTTGACTAAAGAAATGAATATTAAAAATGGTCAAGAAAAACTCAAAGAGAAAATTTCCCGCCTGGCAAACCAGTAGTGGCAGGGGCAAGCCCAAGACAACAATCCCTAAACCACTAAGGGCAAGACTGATGAGAAGGCTCATCACCGTGGAAGGGACCTTACGAGAGACGAGGGCACCACAAATCGCTCCTCCTGCACCCATGCTCAAAATGGTCGCGTAGCTACCAGGCTGCTGATAAAGGCTATCCGTAAACGGTAACAGGTAATTAAGCCCTGCAATGAAGATATTGACACCAGATGCCACCATCAGCAAAAAGAAAATATCCTTCTCTCGCCCGATAAAAACTGCTCCTTCCCAAATATCAGCTAGGATTTTGCGCCATTGAAAGGTCCTTACTGCTGGTAATTGCTCCTCAACTCGAATCAACCAGACCAGCAGAAATGACAAAGCAAAGCTAATGCCATCAAAGAATAAGGTAAGTTGCAGACTGGCTGTTTTAACCAATAGGAAGGATAATAGCGGAGCTGATACGCTGATGATTTTCAAAACCACCTCCAGCGTCGCATTGTAATCAACCAACTCCTCCTTAGGCACAACCGCGGTGATAAAGGATTTGTTGGCTGGGCTGGAAAATGAGGACGACAAAGCCAAGACCCCATTGACCATCAAGAGGGCATATAGCATGAGTTTGTCATTAGAAATCAGGGCCACTAAAAAACAGACAAGCGCACAAACCGCATCCGTCACCAGCAAAATCTGACGCCGTCTAAAGCGGTCAGCAATAGCCCCACCAAAAGGATTGAGGATAATGGAAACCAGTTGCTCGACCAGCTGATAGGCCCCCAAGAACTGCTGACCAACGGCTCCCATCGAAGCAATCCAAACACTGTTACCGTAGTCATAAAGAACATTACCCACCTTGTTGATGGCACGGCTACAGATGAGTTTTCGACTATTCTGATTCATAAAAAGACCTCCTTTGTGATAGAGACTATTCTAGCCTAAATCCAAAGGAGGTCTATATTTTTTGCATATCTGTAAATCAAAAATTGTTCACAAAGCGGTCATAGTGGTCACGATAGGTCTGAACATGGTGCCTTGCCCCAATCCATTCGAAGGCCTGAATGGCATGTGCCATGTCAGAAATCCCTGTCTCATCCCCTTGAGCTTGCTTGAGAAAGCCCTTGACATAGAGGTAAATTAGACGGTGATAGGCCTTGCGTTCATTGGTAATGAGGGGCTGAACAAGCTTGTCATAGTGACTAGCCCTCTCCAGCTCGCCTCTCTCTACTAGGGTTTCCATGACATTTAGCAAAGTGACTTCTACCAGATTTTTATGCGTCGCGATGTCTTTGTAAAAATGCTGACGCTCAACAACAGCATCAATCATCCGACACATGAGGTCGGTCTCATAAAAACGATAGAGGTTCCCCACCAAAATCAACTCATCAATATCCCAACGTTCGGTACAGAACAGATGGTCCGAAATCACTGCCAAATCCTCAGACGTCAACGGTTTGTTCTCATCCAGCTCTGCTATCATCCCACGAAATAAAATGTCATTGAGTAGGGCCCTGCGATTATCTGGATGTTCAGCGAGTTTTGCCTGTTCTGTCTCTGCCATATGGCTCAACCCTGTGATGTCCTTTTGGTAATGGTACTTAGCCATCTGCGACATGAGGGCAATCTGCTCAACTCGTTGGTAATGGTTGACCCTGTCCATAAATTGGTCTGTGGTGATATTGAGCCGCTCAAGAGCCTGTAAAAACTTGGTAAGGGATAAGTCGGACTTGCCACATTCAAATCGTGACAGCTATGCGACAGACAACTCCCCACCGGCAACTTCCTGCAAACTGAGCTGGCGATTTTGCCTGAACTCTCGAAAAATCGCACCATAATCAGTCATCTTATCCCTCCAACTCACTACTCAACCTTTCCCACTCTTCCATGAGTGTCATCTTTTATTCTTTCTTTTTTCTAGATTTCAAAATAGGATTTGGTAGCAAATCGCTTTTGTTAGCATCTTAAATCCAAGCTGAGATACAATCGCATGCTCTTTATCATCTGTAAAAAAGTATAGAAAACGTGCTTCATTTGACCGACTATGGGAGAGACTCGCTCTCACCAAGTCAGCAATAACTCCCTCTGTCACTTTTTTTATCGTTACAATCCCAAATATTTCATGTATAATTGGATTTTTATGACTAGCATAGAGAATCGCTATTGGTTGATGATTGCTTAAATAAATAAAGACATCCCAAATATGAGGCTCAGTGAGCAATCGTTCTGCAATATGATTTCCATACTCTATCTTCGCTAAAAGATCGTTCAATTGCGTTCTATTTTCAGAGGTTACTAATTGAACCGTCTCAATAGAATCCTGTGCAGTCAAGTTATCTAGGTGCGCAATATCCACATATTGCTTATCTATCTTTTGCCCAATCTGGTCAAGTACAGTACATAGATGATAATTTTGGTGAGGAACATAGAAGATTAGTTTGTATTGACAATAAAATTGTTGAAACAGTTGCATTAAATCACTCATAACAGTTGCAACGGATTTAATGATGAAAAACGTACACAATCCCAACTGTTTTTCATCTTGTAAAACAAAGTAATGAATCCACGCGATGGGCTGATTGCCTATTTTGTAAATCAATAGATGCTCATTTTCTCTCTCTATGCCTTCTTGAGCCCAGCGATAAAAATCATCCCTCGTTTTTACGCCATCGCAAAAAAGTGGAAATGCGGTTTGTTCTATCTTTTGAGACCACTCATAGGCGAGCGGGAGATAATATTGGTAGTTTTGTCTTGTCAGTTCTTCCCACATATCTCTCTCCTTAAGCATTCATTGCAGTTCTACCTGCTCACTCAACATTTCCCATTCTTCCATGAGCGTCATCTGCTGCTCGTCCAGTTGGTCTAGCTCGGTTTGGAGGTCTGTGAGCTGGCCGATGTCATTGGTGATGGTCATGGCTTGGTGGATGTCGGCTTGGCGGGCTTCCAAAGTTTCCAGCTCTGCTTCAATCTGCTCGATGCGCCGGGTGAGTTTGCGGAGTTCTTTTTGGTTGGCCTTCTGGGACTGGTAATCGCTTGCACCAGCTGATGGTGCTTCTAGCTGGTCAGGCTGTGTGCCTGCTTCAGCCGCCTTCAAGGCTTCCTGCTCTGCCTTTTTCTCCACGTAATAATCGTAGTCGCCCAAGTAGAGCGTGCTTCCCTCTGGGGAAATCTCCAAGACCTTGGTCGCGACGCGGTTGATGAAATACCGGTCGTGGCTGACAAAGAGCAGGGTCCCATCAAAGTCAATCAGGGCGTTCTCCAGGACTTCCTTGCTGTCGATATCCAGGTGGTTGGTCGGCTCATCCAGAATGAGGAAGTTGTTGTTTTCCATGGAGAGCTTGGCCAGGAGCAGGCGGGCTTTTTCCCCACCTGACAGCATGGCTACGGATTTTTTGACGTCATCTCCTGAAAAGAGAAAGGCTCCTAGGCGGTTGCGAATCTCCACTTCAGGAGTGGTCGGAAAGGCATTCCAAAGCTCGTCAAGAACGGTATTGGTACGAGTCAAGGCTGACTGGGTCTGGTCATAGTAACCGACCTCTACATTGGCACCGTAGGTCGGTGTCCCTGCAATAAAGGGAATCTTGCCCACCACCGACTTGATAAAGGTGGTCTTACCGATCCCGTTTGGCCCCACAATGGCAATGGCATCCAGCTTTTTGACATCAAGGTCAATAGGCTGGGCCAAAACTTCATTGTCATAGCCGATGGCTGCGTCCGTCACAGTCAAGACGACATTGCCTGAAACCTTGTTGGCCTGAAAGGTCATGTTGGCAGATTTTTGCCCAGCAGTCGGCTTGTCCAGGCGCTCCATCTTCTCCAGTTGCTTGCGTCTGGCCTGGGCCCGCTTGGTCGTTGAGGCACGGACGATGTTGCGTTGGACAAAGTCTTCTAGCTTAGCAATTTCCTTGGCCTGCTTTTCATAATTTTTGGCTTCAGTCTCCAACTTTTGAGCCTTCTGGTCCATAAAGCTAGAGTAATTGCCCACGTAACGGTCCAGGCTGTGGGGATTGAGGTCCAATGTAATCGTGGCTACCTTGTCTAGGAAATAGCGGTCGTGGCTGACGATGATGAGGGCCCCCTGGTAATTGACTAGGTAGTTTTCCAGCCAAGCAATCGTCTCAATGTCCAAGTGGTTGGTCGGCTCGTCCAGAACCAGGAGCTCTGGTTTTTCAAGCAGCATTTTGGCCAGGGCCAGGCGGGTATTTTGCCCACCAGACAATTCAGCAATGGGAGTCTCCCACATGGTCTGGTCAAACTGAAAACCGTTCAAAATAGCTCGAATATCACTCTCGTAGGTGAAACCTCCCCGCTGACGAAAATCCTCAGATAGACGATCATAGTCCGTCATGAGACGGTCCAGATCCTCTCCTGTCAGCTCTGCCATTTGCCCCTCCATAGACCGCAAACGGGACTCATCCTTGCGCAGGTCGTCAAAGACATGGAGCATCTCAGCGTAGATGGTATTGGTCGAGGTAAAGCGGCTGTCCTGAGCCAGATAGGACAGGCTGAGGTCCCGCTTAGTATTGATAGTCCCTGAAGTCGACGCTTCTTCTCCCACCAAAATTTTGAGCAAAGTGGACTTTCCGGCACCATTGCGCCCAACTAGGGCAATTCGGTCTCGCTCATCGACCTGAATGTCAATATTGTCAAATAATACATCGCCCGCAAAGGAGCGCTCAATCTTGTTAGCACTTAGAATAATCATAGGTTTATTATAGCAAAAAAATCAGGGAAAACCCTGATTCTGCCGTAATCTCACTTAAGATAAACGCTCTTCTTTCTTGTATTCAATCGGCAGCATTTCTAAAAAGACTTCGATTTGCTTTTCCCAGTAGTACCACTCGTGGGTTCCTGGACTGGAGGTGAACGTCAAGTCCAATTCTGCTGCTCTCAATTTTTCAACGGCGTGGAGACTGGCATTATAGAGAAAATCCCCCTCACCACACCAGGCATAGAATTGGGTCTGACCATCAAATTTTTGAGCACTTGTGGTAAGATAATGCTGTTTAAGGTTACCAGGGTCCAATTCCCCAAAAATACCTTTCCAATAGGTCTGGTCATCTAAAATCAAGTCCATGAACTCCTCTTCTTCAACCAGAGCCCCAGAAAAGGACCCTGCCCAGGAAAACTGATTGGTTTCCAAAGCAATTTTAAAGGCCCCATAACCACCCATGGACAAACCAGCAATAAAGGTCTTCTCCCGCTTGGTCGTCATGTTTGGGAAAAAGCGACGGATAACCTGTGGTAACTCAATCGCAATCGCATCAAAATAGTTTAGGCCAGATGCGGTATTGGTATACCAGCCATTGTCACAATTTGGCATGACAACAATGAGGTTGGTATAGCGGACCAAGCGTTCCAAGTTAGTTCTTCCTGTCCAAGAGTTTTCATTTCCATTCATCCCATGTAAGAGATACAGAACGGGAATATCGGTATCAACGGCTTCCTGCTCTGTCACGTGGCTGGCATCAGGATAGAGAACTGTAACCTGACGGTACTGATTGAGGGCTTCTGAATTGTATTCAATATGCATGATAGCCATAAATTTCTCCTTTATTGCAAAAAATAACCGCGAAGGTTGCTTTTTATAGATTGTGTATCAGTGTTGCGACACATTGATTCGATTAAGAGCACGTTGTAAGGCAACTTTAGCTCGTCTCACTTCATCAATATCATAGACCTTCTCTGCTTCTTCAAGCGCCCGTTCTGCCCGTATACGAGCCCGTTCTGCCCGTGAAACATCGATGTCCCGTTCCCGTTCTGCTGAGTCCGCAACGATTATGAGAACATCATTTTTCAACTCTAGAATGCCACCGTTCACGGCCACCCAATCCACGTGGTTTTCATCATCTACACGACGAATCTTCAACTCGTCTACTTCAAGGGGGACAATAACATTGACGTGCCCTGGCAGGATTCCCATTTCACCTGCCTTGGTGCGAGCTGCTACAAAGGCGGCATGGTGGTCATACTTAATGCCATTAGGTGTGACGACTTGAACTGTTAACGCATCAGTCATAATGACCTCCTTAAGCGTAGCCCATTGCTTTTGCTTTAGCTACCACATCCTCAATACCACCGACGTTACGGAAGGCATCTTCTGGCAATTTATCATGTTTACCATCGAGAATTTCCTTGAAGCCTTTAACCGTTTCATTGACAGGAACGTATGAACCTGGTTGTCCGGTAAATTGCTCAGCAACGTTGAAGTTTTGAGATAGGAAGAATTGGATTCGACGAGCGCGCCCAACCAGGACCTTCTCATCTTCAGACAATTCATCCATACCAAGAATCGCAATAATATCTTGCAATTCGCGGTAACGTTGTAAAATGTGTTGCACTGCTGTTGCCACTTCATAATGCTCTTGACCAACAATCTCTGGAGACAAGGCACGTGAAGAAGAAGCCAATGGATCAACCGCTGGGTAAATCCCCATCTGGGTCAAACGACGTTCCAGATTGGTTGTAGAATCCAAGTGGGCAAAGGCTGTCGCTGGAGCTGGATCCGTATAGTCATCTGCAGGCACATAGATAGCCTGAATAGAGGTAACCGAACCTTTCTTGGTAGACGTAATCCGTTCTTGAAGTTGACCCATTTCCGTTGCCAATGTAGGTTGGTAACCAACCGCAGATGGCATCCGACCAAGAAGGGCAGACACTTCTGAACCCGCCTGAGTGAAACGGAAAATATTGTCAATAAAGAGAAGCACGTCTTGACCTTCCACATCACGGAAGTATTCCGCAATAGTCAAACCAGTCAGGGCAACCCGCATCCGGGCTCCTGGTGGCTCATTCATCTGACCAAAGACCATAGCGGTCTTTTCGATAACGCCAGACTCTTTCATTTCCCAGTAGAGGTCATTCCCTTCACGAGTCCTCTCCCCAACACCGGTAAATACAGAAATTCCACCGTGTTCTTGGGCGATGTTGTGAATGAGTTCTTGGATAAGAACGGTTTTCCCAACCCCGGCACCTCCAAAGAGTCCAACTTTACCACCCTTGAGATAGGGAGCTAAAAGGTCGATAACCTTAATCCCTGTTTCAAGGATTTCTGATGACGTTGATAATTCATCAAAAGACGGAGCTTTTTTATGAATCGGATGGCGTTCAACATTTTCTGGGAATGGTGCTTCAAGGTCAATCGTATCTCCCAATACGTTGAAGACACGCCCCAAGGTTTCCTTACCAACTGGTACAGAGATTGGACGACCAGTGTCCAAAACTTCCATGCCACGAGTTAATCCGTCTGTGGATTCCATAGCGATAGTCCGGACAACATCGTTCCCCAGTTCAAGTGCTACTTCCAAGACGATTTTTTGGTTTTTGTCGCCATTTTTATAGACGACCAATGCATTATTGATCTCTGGAAGTTGGGCCCCGTCGGTGAACATGACGTCCACGACTGGTCCAACAACCTGAGTAATTTTGCCTGAGCTCATGTAACTCTCCTCTATAAGATAGAATGAGCCTTGTTGACTGGCTTCTCACCAGATTATTAAGGCTAATGTCCCCTCCTCATGCTCTTTGAGGGGGGATTTGTCAGAGACTAAGCCTAATCTAGGGCGTTAGCACCACCGACAATTTCAGTAATTTCTTGCGTAATCGCGGCTTGACGCGCGCGGTTGTACTGGATAGTCAAATCCGAAATGATTTTCTTAGCATTGTCTGTCGCAGTCTGCATAGCCGTCATCCCTGCTGCATGCTCTGCTGTTTTAGCATCGACCAAGGCACCAAAAATCATACTTTCCGCAAATTGGGGCAAGAGCTGATCCAAAATTGCTTTCCGATTTGGCTCCAACTCAAAGGTTAAGCCAACCTCACGGTCTGTTACTTCTTCAGCATCCAAGTCCGTAATCGGAAGCATTTGCTGCACACGAACCTGGCTGGTAATGGAATTGACATGGTGGTTGTAACAGACGTAAAGTTCATCATAAATTTCAGTCTTATACATTTCAACAGATTGAGAAATAATCCGACCAACCTGTTCAAAGGTTGGATGGTCTGCAAGACCACGTAATTCAAACATAACCGGCATCTTACGGGCCTTGAAAAAATCAGCCCCTGTCGATCCAATAGCAATGATTCCATACTCTTCAGGACTGTCATGGTATTCAGCAATCAAATCCATCATAGCTTTAAGAATCTTAGCATTGTAACCGCCGACCAATCCCTTATCAGAAGTGATGACGATGTAGCCTGTTTTTTTGACAGGACGAGAGGCCAGCATAGGGTTATCAGACCCATTAACCAACTCTGAATGCAACAAATCGGTCGTAATCTGACGAATCTTTGCTGCATAGGTCTGAAATTCCTTTGAGCCCTGTTCTGACTTAATCAGCTTACTGGATGATACCATATACATGGCACTGGTAATTTTACTGGTCTTCTCTGTAGAAGTAATCCGAGATTTAATTTCACTTAGTGATCCTGCCATACCAGCCTCCTATTGGAATGATGTTTGGACTTTAAAGGCAGTAATGGCCTCATCAAGAACTGCTTCTTCAGGCAGATCCTTGGTCGTCCGAATCGTTTCAAAAATGTGGGCGTGATGGAGATCGATATAAGCATAGAGAGACTCCTCAAACTGGAGCACATCTTCCACAGGTACACTATCCAAGAAACCATGGGTTAGGGCATAGAGAATCACAACTTGCTTCTCAACCGGCAATGGTTTGTGAAGAGGTTGCTTAAGCACCTCAATAGTCCGACGACCACGGTTAAGTTTAGCTTGTGTAGCCGCATCCAAATCACTACCGAACTGAGTAAAGGCCTCCAACTCACGATAAGAAGCTAGATCCAAACGTAAGGTTCCTGCTACCTTCTTCATGGCCTTAATCTGAGCAGAACCACCGACCCGTGATACGGAAGAACCCGCATCAATGGCTGGACGAATCCCTGAGTTAAAGAGACTTTCTTGCAAGAAAATCTGACCATCGGTAATGGAAATAACGTTGGTTGCAATGTAGGCTGAGATATCCCCTGCTTGTGTTTCGATAAATGGCAGAGCAGTGATTGAACCACCACCCAAATCATCAGAAACCTTAGCTGAACGTTCCAAAAGACGGCTATGCAGATAGAAAACATCTCCTGGATAGGCCTCACGTCCTGGAGGACGACGAAGCAAGAGGGACAATTCACGATAGGCTACCGCTTGTTTAGACAAATCATCGTAAACAATCAGAACGTGTTTACCTTGATACATGAACTCCTCAGCCATAGCAACACCTGCATATGGTGCAATAAAGAGCAATGGTGATGGTTGTGAGGCCGAAGCCGTTACAACGATGGTATACTCCATAGCTCCGTATTTTTTCAGAGTTTCAACCTGAGTACGAACTGTCGATTCCTTTTGACCAATGGCTACATAGATACAGATCATATCCTGACCTTTTTGGTTAAGGATGGCATCGATGGCGACAGACGTTTTCCCTGTCTGACGGTCACCGATAATCAACTCCCGTTGACCACGCCCAATTGGTACCAAGGCGTCGATCGCCTTGAGACCTGTCTGCATAGGTTCAGAAACTGATTTCCGTTGCATGACACCAGGTGCTGGTGTTTCGATAGGACGCGTACGGGCAGTTTTGATTTCTCCCAAACCATCCACTGGTTGACCAAGTGGGTTCACGACACGACCAATCAAGGCGTCCCCGACAGGAACTTCCATGATTTTACCAGTACGTTTAACAACGGAACCCTCCCGAATAGATTGAAAATCTCCGAGGATGATAATCCCGATATCATTGGTTTCCAAGTTTTGGGCCATCCCAAATGACCCATTTTCAAAGACCAACAATTCCCCACTCATTGCATGGCCGAGGCCTTTAGCACGGGCGATCCCGTCCCCAACGTAGGTTACAATCCCTGTCTCCACAAAATCAAAGTCAGGTTGAAAATTGTCTATTTGCTGTCTTAATAAGGCGCTAATTTCTTGTGCATTAATAGCCAAAAGAACACCACTTTCTATTATTTCTTAGAGTTTGTTTTTCAATTCCTGTAACTGATGACGGATACTGGTGTCGATGATCTGGTTATTCACCGATACGACAAAACCAGCAATAAGTGTCTCATCAATCGTCTCAATAATTTCACGGGTTTGAATGGCAAAGCGGCCCTCAACAAACTCACGCAACCGCTCCTTCTGCTCAAGGCTAAAGGGAACGGCTGTCGTCAATTCAATATTAAAAACATGCGTTGTCTGACTGATTTCAAGCAACACTTCTTCAAAAACAGGCAACAACAGGGGCAACTTGTCTTCGGAAATAAATACTTCCATCAGCTGATTCAAATCGTGAAATTCAGATTGTCTGAGCTTACGCACATAGGCTATCTTCTCAGACTTTGGAATTAAATCTGAGGTCAACACATCTTGGAGATTGGTCTCTTTAAAAATTTTCACAAGAGCATCCACTTCTTCATAAACAGGCCAAGTCTGTTCCTTCTCCAAGGCAGATGTTACCAAAGCATGGGCTTGTTTTTTGACCAAGGTCACATCTTTTGCATTCATCTACTTGTCTCCCAAACGATCCAGATACTGGTCAATCAAGGCTACCTTACGTTCTGGTGTCAATTCCTCTTTGAGGATTTTTTCCGCCAAATCAACAGCCATTTGAGCCACATCTTTTTGAACACTTTCAATCGCGTCTTCACGCGCCTTGTCAGCATCGAGACGAGCCCGTTCTTTAATTTCAGCAGCTTCTTGATGAGCGGCCTTAATGATTGCCTTCTTGTTATCCGCACCGACTAGGGTTGCCCCCTCGATAATCTTGTCAGCCTCTGCCTTGACACCCTTCAACTCAGTTTCTCGTTGATTGGCAAATATCTCAGCACTCTGCAAGGCTTTCTCAGTTTGATCTAACTCGTGAGCAATTTTTTGAGCCCGTTGGTCAAAGATTCCTGTGATATTTTTCCAAGCAAAGAGACGAATAAGAAGAAACAGGACCAGAAAAGCAGCGGTTGCAATAATAAAATTGCCCAAATGTGTACTTGCTAATACTGTTGTAAACATAGTTTTTTTCCTCTTCTAATCTTAGTGTCCATTAACCTTTTTGCCAATATACATGGCTGATAAAAGGGTGAAGACGTAGGCTTGTAGGCTGGAAATAAAGACTGAAAAAGCAAGCCAAACAAGCAACAATACAAATGAAATTGGTGTCCAGAACCAATCAACAAAAGCTAGCTTGAGCAAGAGTCCAATCACGATTTCACCTGCATAGATATTACCGTACAAACGCAAGGCCAAGGAAACCACATTGGTCACCTCTTCCAAGAGGTTCATCGGAAGCATCAACTTCATCGGTTGCAGGAAGTTATGCAAGTAACCTTTAAGGCCTTTTTCCTTCAACCCTTCGAAATGACAGAACACCGCAACAATCAAAGATAGGGCAAAACAATAAGCCATGTTAGCTGTAGGCGATGTCCATAAGAGGCCACCCTCGTGATTCTGCAGATGGGTAATCAACCCAAGGTTATTCGCCACTAACACCAAACCAAACATGGTAAACAAAAACGGCATGTATTGTTTAGCATAGTGCTCACCAAGATTATCTCGAGCAACACCATAAATAAAGTCAAAGACATACTCTAGAACATTTTGTTTCCCTGTTGGCTTGAGCTTCATCTGACGACTCGTCCAAAATACAAAACCAAAAACGACAAGAACCGCCAAGGTAGACATGGCAAGTATGGTTAAATCAAAGGTTACAGGGCCAATGGTGATTGCTGGATTAGCATGTTCTTCCATCTATCTCCCCCCTTTCCATCAATTGTCGACTTACTTAAGAACCATTGCCATGGCAAGCGTAACGAAGAACGTCCCTTCCATGAAGGCAATACCGAGGAACATCAAGGGTTGCAACTTACCTAAAATCTCAGGTTGACGGGCTGCTGCTTGCATCATATTCGCAATCATAAAACCTTCCCCAATTGCTACACCAAGACAGGCAATACCAAGTGCCAAAATACCTAAACTCATTATGAATGACTCCTTTAAAATTTTTTACCAAGCTATTATAGTCCTATTTTTCCGCAATGTCAAAGGTTTAAGGGAGATTTTGAAGTGATTTTGTTGAACCATTCTTGACCATTTTCAGAAACCTATTTTCATATTTAAGTGTAAAAGAAAAGAGAGGGGAAAGAACTCCTAAAAGAGAATAAGAGTTCGATGACTTCGCTTCTGGGTTTATGAGCTCAGGCTGAAACGGTCTCTTCCCAGACCGTTTTGACACTGACGTCGTCAGCTCTATTTCCAACTTCAAAAGGTCCCCCGGACCGTTCTGACAATGACGTCGTCAGATTCATTTCCAACTTCAAAAGGTCCCCCGGACCGTTCTGACAATGACGTCGTCAGCTCTATTTCCAACTTCAAAAGGTCCCCCGGACCGTTCTGACAATGACGTCGTCAGCTCTATTTCCAACTTCAAAAGGTCCCTCGGACCGTTCTGACAATGACGTCGTCAGCTCTATTTCCAACTTCAAAAGGTCCCCCGGACCTTTTGAACTCCCACCATCGCATGGCTTTGACAGTCTGGGGAGAGACTGTCAAAGGTGCGAGCCTATAAAATCGAAAGTGAGCAACAGTCTGGTGGACTGTTTGAGGTTGAAAAAAACGCAAACTAGGTTTGCGTCATTCGTTAAGGTTCTATAAGCTAACAACATCAGCCTATCAGAGTTCATTCAGTAGTGGTTCATTGGTGCTAAAGCACCTAATGAACTGTGCAGGGGACTTTCTAAGTTGGCCAAACTAGCAGAAAGGCTCCCAACCATTGCGTTAGAATGTTAAAATGAACTCTAGATAGCGAGGTTGAACTTTATGATCAACCTGTTTGGTATTCTATTTCTTCAAATTCCAGATTTCTTCTGCGTATTCCGTGATGGTATCATCAGAAGTGAACTTGCCTGAAGTTGCAATGTTCATGAGACTCATTCGAGACCAGGTTCTTTGGTCACGATAGAGGCTGTCGATTCGTTCTTGTGCTGACACATAAGCATCAAAGTCTGCCAAGAGGAAGTACTCGTCATTTTGCGTAATCAAAGCATCATAGATTTCAGACCCTTCGCTCTGACTATTTGGAATGGTACCATTGATGAAGGTATCCACCACACGCTTGAGAACAGGATTGTTTTCATAAACACCACGTGAGTAATAGTCGTGTTTGGCATAGTGGTCGTAAACCTCATCCTTGGTCAAGCCAAAGATAACAATATTGTCATCACCGCATTCGTCCTTAATTTCAATATTAGCTCCATCCAAGGTCGCTAGGGTAATGGCACCAGTCATCATGAATTTCATATTTGAGGTTCCAGAAGCTTCTTTTGATGCGGTAGAAATTTGTTCTGACACATTGGCTGCTGGCACAATCAACTCTGCCAGGCTAACATTGTAGTTTTCAAGGAAGACAACCTTGAGTTTGCTTTGGAGGCTCGCATCATTGTTAATCAAATTCGCAAGTTCATTGATTAATTTGATAACAGACTTGGCAAAGTGGTAACCAGGTGCTGCCTTGGCACCAAAGATGAAAACACGAGGAACCATATCCTTGTCAGGGTTGTCCTTCAAATCCCAATACAGTTTGATGATGTGGAGGACATTGAGTAACTGACGTTTATAGGCGTGGAGGCGTTTGACCTGGACATCGAAGATAGCATCTGTAGATACTTCTACTCCAGTTGTTTCCAAGATATATTTAGCTAAGCGAGCCTTAGCTTCTTGCTTAACTTGGTAGAAATTAGCAAGAACAGCATCATCATCGGCAAAAGCTTCCAGTTTCTTGAGCTGATGAATGTCCTTGCGCCATTCCTTACCGATGGTTTCATCAATAGCTGCAGACAATTCTGGAGCCGCAATTTGAGTCCAACGACGTTGGACGATACCATTCGTCTTGTTGTTGAATTTCTCAGGATAAAGCACGTAGAAATCATGAAGGGTATCTTCTTTGAGTAATTCCGTATGGAGTTTAGCTACGCCATTGACAGAATGACCACCAATAATAGCTAGGTTAGCCATATGGATTTGACCATTTTTCACGATACGAGTCCGTTCAATGAGGTCAGCGTCTCGACCTTCTTGAGCCAAACCTGCAACAAAGCGGTTATCAATTTCAAGAATAATTTGGTAAACCCGAGGCAGAACTTTCTTGAAGAGACCCGCATCCCATTTTTCGAGAGCTTCAGACAAAATGGTGTGGTTGGTGTAACTCATGGTCTGAACGGTCGTGCTCCAAGCTGCATCCCATTCCAAACCATATTCATCAACCAAGAGGCGCATGAATTCAGCAGGTGCTACAGCTGGGTGAGTATCATTGATATGGACAGAGACTTTCTCATGAATGTTTTCAAGTGGCAAACCTTGCTTGAGGTAAGACTTGATGATGGTCTGCAAACCTGCTGACGTCATGAAATATTCTTGAACCAATCGCAACTGCTTTCCTTCATAATTAGAGTCATCTGGATAAAGGATGGCTGTAATGTCTTGGACAGCGCGACGATCAGCTAGGGTTGGATAGTTTAACTCGTACTCTTCTGGAATTTCAACATCCCAAAGACGGAGGTTGTTGATATTCCCATTTTCAAAACCAATTTGTGGAACATCATAAGGAACTGCGCGAAGCACCTGAGCGTCCTTATATACAGGGCTGAATTTGCCATTTTCATCAATGGCCAAGTAAACATCCCCGAAGAGTTTAATATCAACAACATCATGGTCCTTACGGACTTCCCAGACGTTACCGATTGAACCAAACCAAGAGTCTGGCAATTCTACTTGATAACCGTCAACAATCCGCTGCTTGAAGAGACCATACTTGTATCGTAGACCATTCCCAAACCCTGGATAACCAGTTGTCGCCAATGAATCCATGAAGGCTGCCGCCAGACGACCAAGGCCTCCGTTTCCAAGTGCCATATCGTGCTCTGCATTTTTTACAGCCTCAAAATCAACGTCTAAATCAGCAAAACCAGCCTTGACAAGATCAAGGATTCCGAGGTTGAGCAAGTTGGTTTCTAACATACGGCCTGGTAGGAATTCGATGGAAAAATAATAAGCAATCTTTTGCTGTTCTTCTGAAAGTTTGCGGTTGCGCTCCAACCAAGAGTCCGTGTAATATTTTCGGATAACCTTGGCCAAGGTTGTAAACAGTTCCGCAGGTGTTGCTGCAGGAACCTTAATCAACTGTTCCTCATGCAAGGTATCCTTAAAATCACGGATAAACTGCTCTTTGGTTAAGTTTTCTAAAGTCATGATTGTCCTTTCTTAATGACATTATTCTGCTAAAAAGGTTACCCCGGCTAAAAAGTCGACATAACCTTGGTGTTTTTATGTAAGGTAACGGTACAAGTCAAGATAAGCTTGACTGGCTGTATCCCAAGAAAAATCACAAGTCATGGCATTTTCTTGAAGCTTTTTCCAAGCTTGAGGCTGATTATAATATAAATCTAAGGCAGTCTCAAGCGTTTTAGTCAACCAGAATCCGGAGAACTCATTGAAACTAAAGCCAGTACCAGAACCATCAAATTGATTGTAAGCCTGAACGGTGTCCTTAAGACCTCCAACTTCGTGGACCAAAGGCAAGGTTCCATAGCGCATGGCCATCATCTGAGAGAGACCACAAGGTTCAAAGGCTGATGGCATGAGAAAGAGGTCACAGGCGGCATAAATTTGCTGGGCCAACTGCAAGTCAAAGGTAATGTTAGCAGACAACTTATCTGGATAAGCTGATGCAAACCAAGAGAAGGCTTCTTCATAGGCTGCATAACCCGTTCCCAAAAGCACAATCTGAAGGTCGAACTGCAGGATATTATTAAGTTCCTGCACGACCAAATCAAAGCCCTTTTGATCTGTCAAACGTGAGACGACCCCAATTACAGGGACTTCTGAACGAACTGGTAAACCAAGTCTTTCCTGCAGAGCAACCTTATTGGCAGCCTTACCAGATAAATCAGTGACAGAAAAATGGTGGGGAATCAGTGAATCTGTTTCAGGATCCAACTCAGCCGTATCAATTCCATTTACAATACCAGAAAGTTTTCCTGCTTCCATACGCATAACTGGATCAAGCCCCTTCCCAAATTCAGGAGTCATAATCTCATAGGCGTAGGATGGGGAAACAGTGGTCACACGGTCTGAGTAGAGGACAGCTGCCTTCATCCAGTTGAGACAATCATTCCAACGTAAGGTCCCATCAGCATAGCGTTCACCGCCAACTCCAAAGAGGTCCCCTAACATACCAGGATCAAACTGACCTTGGAACTCAATATTATGGATGGTAAAGACTGTCCTGATACCACGATAGGTCTCAATCCAGTGATATTTTTCCCTTAGCAAGAAAGGAATCATAGCCGTATGATAGTCATGGACATGAAGAACTTCTGGAATAAAGTCAACCTTTTCCATCATTTCTAGGGCTGCTAGCTGGAAGAAAGCAAAGCGTTCGCCATCATCCCATTCTCCGTAAACTCGACCGCGGTAGAAATATTGCTGATTATCTAGGAAATAGAAGGTCACGCCCTCACGAATAATTCGCTTAACACCTACATACTGGTGACGCCAGCCCACATTAGTGTAGTAATAACAAACATCCTCGACCTGGTCACCGAATTTAGCAGCAATCGTGTCATAATAAGGAAGAACAACCGCAACCTCGTGACCGTGCTTGACCAGGGATTTGGGGAGAGCCCCGATGACATCCCCCAAACCACCTGTTTTCGCAAAAGGAGCCCCTTCTGCTGCTACAAATAAGATTTTCATGCGATAATATCTCCAGTAATTTCTTGTCCTTTTGAGATAACCAGCGGTTGCTCAGCAGTTCCCTTAATCGTTACACCTGCTGGGATTTTAGCACCCTTGTCGATGATGGCATACTCAACAGTTGCTCCCTCACCAATGGTTACCTTAGGAAAGACTACCGTATGGCTCAGTTTTGCTCCTGTCTCAACACGGCATGACCGAGAAACGATGGAATGTTCTACATTTCCCTTGATAATAGAACCAGATGCAAACTGAGAATCATTAACGACTGAACTTGGGTCAAAGTAGGTTGATTCCTCATTTTTAACCTTGGTATAGACCTTTTGGTTAGAATACAGCAAAGAATAGAACTTAGCAGGATCCAACATATCCATATTTGCGTCAAAGTAAGATTTAACGGAGTGGATATTGCAAAGGTAACCTGTGTATTCAAAGGCAAGCCCATGGTCCTCAACGATAAGGTCACGGAGCAAATAGCGGAGCTTCTTAGGTTGTTCTTTCTGGGCTTCTTTTTCCATCTGCTCGATCAACCATGGTGTGTTAACCACATAGATACCCGCAGACATCTTCTCAGTTTCACTTGATGAATCAACCTTGCGACTGCCAACTACAGAATCAGTCTCGTCCACATCTAAGATGTCATTGTCGCCTGAGATACTACTTACAGGCAATTTTTTATAGACAACTGTGATGTTACGTTTATTGGCATTATGGAGATGAATCACCTGTTGCAAGTCAATATTGCATAGGACGTCACATGACATATAGATAGTTTGGTCAGAGCCAGCCCGACGGAGGTAGGTCAAAATTTGCTCATAGTAATCCGCATCTGACAAAGTTGAATCTGTTGCAGAATCATAGAAACCAAGGAAATAGTGACTCAAAAGCGTGTTTAGGCCCCACTCGCGACCAGAACGAATATGATCAAAGATAGAGCGGATATTTTGTCCACGGAAAATCCCATAAACACTACGTACACCAGCATTGGCCAAGTTAGACAACTGAAAGTCAATCAGACGGTACTTGCCATCAAAAGGTAGGCTTGCCAAGGGACGGTTAGCCGTTAGACCTTCCATCTCTGCAAAGCCAATCGCATTACCAAGAATGGCAGAATATTTATCAATCTTCATTTGGAACCCCCACTACTTCATTATAGCCAATAACTTGTACTTCCTCAGTACCATCAATTACAACACCATCTCCAATCTTAGCCCCTTCGCCAATAATAGCGCGAGTAATCTTAGCCCCTTCGCCAATCACAGCTCCGCTCATGATAAAGGAGTCCTTGATTTCAGCACCTTCTTTAACCTGTACGTTAGTAGACAAGATGGAATGTTCAACCTTACCAGCTACAAAACAGCCATCGACAACGAGAGAGTCCGTAACACTAGCTGATTTTGTGATAAAGTTTGGTGGTGCAATATGGTTACGGGAATAAATTTTCCAAGAACGGTCACGGCTATGGAGTTCATTGTCCTCACCGATATATTCCATGTTTGATTCCCATAGAGATTCAATGGTACCTACGTCTTTCCAGTAACCTGCAAAATTATAGGTATAAACAGGTTCACCTGTTTCAAGATAGGTTGGGATAACATTTTGACCGAAGTCAGACATGTCAATGCCGTTTTTCTCAGCATCGACCAACATCTTCCGCAAGCGAGCCCAGTTGAAGATATAAATACCCATAGAGGCTTTGGTGGATTTTGGATTAGCTGGTTTTTCTTCAAACTCAACGATACGGTCGTTGCTGTCAGTATTCATAATCCCGAAACGACTCGCTTCCTTAAGCGGCACATCGATAACAGCAACTGTTAAGGACGCCATATTGTCCTTGTGGGTTTGAAGCATGTCGTCATAATCCATCTTGTAAATGTGGTCCCCAGACAAGATCAAGACATACTCAGGGTCGATACTGTCGATGTAATCAATGTTTTGATAGATAGCATGGCTGGTACCTTGGAACCAACGGTTCCCTTCTGTTGCAGAATAGGGTTGCAAAATTGTCGCTCCGCTATTGATGCCATCCAGGCCCCAGCTAGAACCATTACCGATATGGCTATTGAGGGCTAGGGGTTGGTACTGGGTAATGACACCGACATTGTTAATCCCTGAATTAGCACAGTTTGAGAGGGCAAAATCGATAATGCGATAACGACCGCCGAACTGGACAGCAGGTTTTGCGATGGACTGGGTCAATTTCCCAAGACGGGTTCCTTGACCACCAGCCAAGATAAGGGCTAACATCTCATTTTTCATAAGTTTGTTCCTTTTTTCTTAATTTTAATCATGAGCTAAGTTAATGTTCTCGAGAGCAAGGCAAATCGCTCAATAAAACTCAATCGGTTTTACTTTTTCAAGCGACGTTTGATTTTCCAAACACTGGCCCCGAGAGCAGGGAGGGTGAAACTGAGCGTGTGGTCGTAGTCCTTCCACTTACCAGGCTGGGTGCGGGTTTGGGGATTTGTTTCCTTCCAGACACCCCCGTAGACTTCCAGCTCAGTATTCAAAATTTCTTCATAAATACCGGCTTGAGGAAGTCCAATGGTAAAGTTTTTTCGCTCGACAGGTACCATATTAAAGACACAGACGAGGAACTCTCCCTTGTCATTCTGTCGGATGAAGGAGAGGACTGACTCGGCCTTATTATCTGCATCGATAATTTCGATACCGGCATAGCTGTCATCAATCTGCCAGAGGGCCTTATGGTCCTTGTAAAACTGATTCAGATCTGCTGTGAAATGACGCATCTTGGCATTCATCTGGTCCTCTAAATTGGACCATTCCAACTCGTGGTTGAATTTCCACTCCAAAAATTGTCCATACTCAGATCCCATGAAGAGTAATTTCTTACCAGGGTGACAAATTTGGTAGGTATAGAGATTACGAAGTCCCGCAAACTGATTGTAGCGATCACCCCACATCTTATGCATGAGACTCTTCTTGCCGTGGACGACTTCATCATGTGAAAATGGTAGGACAAAATTTTCATTGAAGGCGTACATAAAGCTAAAGGTCACCAGATTAAAGTCATACTGACGGTAAATAGGGTCTGACTCGTAGAATTTGAGGATGTCATTCATCCAGCCCATGTTCCACTTGTAGTCAAAACCAAGGCCACCATCAGCAATGGACTGGGTAATTGGTGTTGCAGCAGTTGACTCCTCCGCAATCATCATGACGTCCGGATGGAATTTTTTTACCACTGCATTGAGTTTCTGGAGGAAATAATAACCTTCATAGTTGCGATTGCCGCCATCCTTGTTCGGTTTCCATGGTCCATCATCATAATCAAGATAGAGCATGTTGCTGACTGCATCCACACGGATTCCGTCAATGTGAAAATGTTCTATCCAGTAGAGGGCGCTAGAAATGAGGAAGGACTGGACTTGGTTCTTCCCTATATCAAAGTTTAAAGCTCCCCAACGATAATTATGGGCTCGATCATGATCCTCGTATTCAAAAGTCGGTGTCCCATCGTAATAGGCAAGGGCATCATCATTTTGGGTGAAATGTCCTGGAACCCAATCGACCAAAACGCCGATATTATTCAAGTGGCAAGCTTCAACAAATTCCTGAAAATCTTCTGGTGTCCCGTAAGTGTGTTCAAAGGCGAAATAACTCATGAGCTGATAGCCCCAGGACATCCCCAAAGGATGGGCCATAAGAGGCATAAACTCAACATGGGTGTAAT
This sequence comes from Streptococcus caprae, assembly GCF_042649745.1. Taxonomy (NCBI): domain Bacteria; kingdom Bacillati; phylum Bacillota; class Bacilli; order Lactobacillales; family Streptococcaceae; genus Streptococcus; species Streptococcus caprae. The sequence goes on from NZ_JBHRZV010000002.1 coordinate 36,573, forward strand.
TCATCTCCACCAGATATGGAATGAGTTCCTCTGTGAGTTCCTTGAAGGTCATGGGCTGGCCATCAGGTTTGTTTTTCCAAGAGTTAGCATGAACCTCATAAATATTGACTGGTCGCTGTTTAAATCCGAAGCGCTTGCGTCGGCCCATCCAGAGACCATCTTTCCACTTGCGTTCCTGCTCTTTACGGATAAAGGTTGCTGTGCCAGGTCTTGCCTCATGGTAGCTTGCAAAGGGATCAATTTTTTCCACCTGATGCCCCGAAGCCCGGGTAACCAAATACTTGTACAGATTTCCTTCTTGAGGAAGTGTTGAAAATCCTTCCCAGACACCACCCTCATTTCTGATCAGTTCAAGTGGCCTTTCCTTCCAATCCGTGAAATCCCCAATCACCTGAACGGCCTGGGCATTAGGTGCCCAAACACGGAAGACAAAGCCTTCTTCACCATCTCTGACGACTGCGTGCGAGCCCAAATAATCCTTGACATGAAAATTTTCACCGGTGCCGAAGGTTCTCAGAGCTTCTTGTTCTCCCATCGTTTCCCCCTTTCTTTTAGTAAAGCGTTTTCATTGTTTATTAACATAAATAACCCTCGGAAAACCTCGGGTTATTATACTAAATCCAATGAACTTATCCTAAACGCTTGAAATTTCTCTTGAAAATATGTAAGCGTTTCTCAATACATCAAGTATACCATAAGTCTATGAATCTGTCATGCTAATTTTAAGATTTTTTTCATGAGAATTGTAAGAAATATGGTAACCATTTTCTTGACCTAACTTAAAGTTGACTACACCACTATTTTCTTCAGCAGATTCAATGAAAACCTGCTCTCGGATAGCTGCAAAAGTTTCTAGTGAGAACAAGGGATTCTCACGTTTGAGCGCCATTAAAGTTCTTGTTTTTTCAACGGATTCACGATTAGTCGTGACCAAGTTCCAGTCAATCTGGTTGACCTCATCTGGTGCATTGTAGGAATTCATAGCACGTTCCTTGTCTGCCCAGGTCAGCTGTCCATCAGGCCCTGTCGGATAGAGCTTGGTTCGCATGAATTCTTGGCCCAATTCCATGAAACAAATCCCCTGCATCAAGAGGTTCATTCCAGTCGCCAACTCTACTCTTTTGACATGGTCTGCCTGACTATCATCTGGATGGAGTTCCAGTAGCAAATCATTGAGATTATAGTTATCATGAGCTTCAACATAGTTGACGACCTGACTCGGAGTCAAATAGTCGTTCAATTCATCGCTACCAAGGATGGCCTTGGCCACCTTACTTTCCTTACCTGCACCTGAGACGAAGCCCTTCTTAAAGTATCCATAGACCTCTGCTCCTTTGACAGCGTTACGCTGGTCATCATTGAAAAATCCAATGCCTGGCAACAGGGTCGCGTTTTGTTTCTTAGCCTTCTGTTCAGGTGCCAAGCCTGTACCCATATCCCAGCCTTCACCATAAATAAGGATGCGAGGATCAATCTTATCCAGTTCTTGGCGGATAAGGTTCATGGTCTCCACATCATGAAGTCCCATGAGATCAAAACGAAAGCCGTCAACATTGTATTCTGTGACCCAATAGCGAATTGAGTCCAACATATACTTGCGGAACATGGCTTTTTCACTGGCTGTTTCATTACCGCAACCAGTGCCATCTTGGAAGGAACCATCCACATTCATACGGTAGAAATAATCTGGTACTGTCCGCTGGAAGGGCGATTTTAAACTAGAGAAGGTATGATTATAGACCACATCCATAATGACACCGATACCCGCATCATGATAGGCTTGGATGACCTGCTTCAATTCATGGATTCGGGCTGTCGGACTCAGGGGATTGCTGGTAAAGGATGCCTCGGGCACATTGTAATTTTCCGGATCATAACCCCAGTTATATTTATAGGAACCATCAGCTTCTATGATTTGATGGTGGTCAAAAATCGGTTGGAGTTGAATGTAATTGTATCCTGACTCCTTCAGGTAGTCAAAGCAGGTCTTATCTCCAAATGCATTGACCGTTCCAGTTTCAATAGCCCCGAGAAACTTGCCGCGTTTCGCAGCTGACACTCCTGAAGTCTCAGATTTAGAAAAATCACGGATATGAATTTCTGCTATGACTGCACGATTGGGATTGGATAAACGCCAAGGGGCCTCGATACCATGTTTGACCGAAAAACCAGCCGGTCGGAGGTCCTCCTCAGCAATGACAATAGACCGTCTCCCCCTGCCCACGGTTGCTATGGTATAGGGATCACGAGTATCTTGATAAGTACGCTTACGATAGTAAATACGATAGGCATAGGCTTGAAAATTCCAATCTCCTGGGACCATCAAAGACCAGACTCCCTGTGTATTTTTTGACCAATCCTCAGGATTTGCCTCCTGACCACGAACCATTGGATAGACCTGGGAAACACTAGCCCTCTCATCAGTTGAACTATAAAAAATCAACTCTACACGTTCAGCTGTCGGTGCCCAAACCCGAAAAGTCGTCTCGGATGGCTGATAACGAAAACCAAACCAACCATCAAAGGCCCATTTTCGGTCGAACGCTCTGCTAGCTACTGCCATATCAAAAGCATGTGCCTGACGATGACTGTAATGATGACTGGTGACCGCTGCTTGTCGAGAATAGTAAAGTCTATCATCTCCATCGACCAGCCAAACCTCAGTTTTAGGAATTCCACTATTGCGTCTCACCTGAAAATCGACAGACTTCTTAGACCAGTCAGCAGTTTTTAGCATCAGGTAGACTTCAGGCAAAAAATCTTCGGAAGGATAGGTCAAAGTTGCCACAGCCCCAAAACTATCATAACGCTGAAAATAAGCATCTCTTCCTAACTGGCCTTCCTGCCACTGCCATAAACTTAAATCAAAGTAGGGAGTGTACTGACTATGCACATGGACAAGCACCGTATTTTCCACTTGATTTCCTCTTTCTTTCTCCGTTTAAAAGGCACCCTTGCTTGACAAGAGCACCCTAATTGTCTCATAATAGCACTTTTTATGCTGATGGTTTAGTTACTTTTGTCCATATCTTCTAACTCATGGCTGAGCTTATCAGCTAATTCACGCAAGGCTAACTCAGCAGGATCTTGTATGATGGCATCGTCCTGAATTTCATCTATATTGGCAAAAAAGGTAATATGGTTCTTGAGATTTTCTAAGAAAACCGGAGCATCTCCACCATATTCACCATCTAAATTAATCATCATCCGTTGTCGGGTCAAGGGATCAATCAGAATCTTGCTGGTTTTGATGTATTCAACCCGCTTATCATTGACATGCTGGCCACCACTGAGGAGCAGGCGAATGAGGTGAACAATCTCAAAAAGATTGGCAGTCTTAACCATAATGAGGGTAAACTTACCATCGTCCAACTTAGCATCTGGTGCAATGGTCTCAAAGCCCCCAACTGAGTTAGTCAAGGCAGCAAAAATCATAGAGACCTTACCCTCAAAGACACCTTCGTCATGCTCAACCCGAACAGGCACAGCTGAAACCTGAGGCAGGAGTTCCACTCCCTTAGCCAGGTAAGCCAAATAACCAAAGATCGTCTTGAGCTGACTTGGAACACTGTAAGTGAGTTCTGTAAAGGAACCTGCTGCTGCAATATTGATGAAATAGTCCTGGTGATTAGCCTGTCCAATATCCATCTGAACCAGCTGACTTTGCCCAATAATTTTAGCCGCGGCCACTGGATTCCCCCGTGGGATTTTCAGGGCACGTGCATAGTCATTAGTTGTCCCAGTAGGGATGATAGCCATAAGGGGTCGTTTATCCAGTGGTGCAATTCCGTTAACCACTTCGTTGATCGTGCCATCGCCACCAGCTGCGATAACAAGATCAAAACCTGCCTGAGCAGCACGGGTAGCTTCATTTTTTGCAGAATTTGGCTCCGCAGTCGTCTGAAAGGCCGATGTCTCATAGCCATAACCTTCCAAGACATTAAGAACCTCTGCTACATTTTTCTTCATGATTTCCTGACCAGAGGTCGGATTATAGATGAGCCGTGCTCGTTTATTACTTGCAACCATACTATTTCTCTTTTACTTTTATTTATAAACTATCCAACCAAGCCTCGTCACGGATGTCAATGCCCAAACTCTGAGCCTTTTCAAGTTTACTACCGGCATCGGTCCCTGCGATGACTAGATCTGTTTTCTTGGATACAGAACCTGTGACCTTGGCCCCTAAGCTCAGCAATTTTTCCTTAGCTTCATTCCGAGAGAGCTTTTCCAGTTTCCCAGTTAAGACAACGGTCTTACCTGATAGGGCGGCATCTGCTTGGACCCGTTGACCGAGATAGGTTAAATTAACACCATAATTAGCTAACTCATCCAAGAGTTCTCGAGCCCCAGAACGTTCAAAATAGGCAACCAATGAGTTAGCAATGACCGTCCCTAGACCATCGATTCCAGCGATGTCTTCTTCCGCCGCCTGAGATAGAGCCTGCAGGGTCTCAAATTTTTCCAAGAGGAGGCGACTGGCCTTGCTACCAACATGACGAATCCCCAAACCAAACAAGAGTTTCTCAGCCGAATTAGCTTTTGAAGCCTGAATAGCCTGATAGAGTTTGTCAGCCGATTTTTCTTTAAAGCCTTCTAACTGCAGAAAATCTGCTGCCTCCAAGCGATAAATATCTGCTACATCCTTGACTAGACCGGCCCTATAAACCTTTTCAACGACAGACGGACCCAAACCAGTGATGTTCATGGCATCCCGACTGGCGAAATGCTCTAAACTCCGCTGAATGAGACTCGGACATTGGGGATTGATACAGCGCAAGGCCACCTCATCCTCAAAATGAATGAGTTCAGAAGCACAGGACGGACAGGTTGTTGGAATCAGCATTGGCACCTGATCCTGTCGTTTATCCTCAACAACCCTGAGAACGGCCGGGATAATATCCCCAGCCTTGTAGACGATCACTGTATCACCGATACGGATATCCTTCTCAGCAATATAATCGACATTGTGCAGGGTTGCTCGACTGACTGTTGTCCCAGCCAATTGCACCGGTGTCAAATTAGCCGTTGGCGTCACCACCCCAGTCCGACCGACAGTCCAGTCGACTGAAAGGATTTGAGCTTCTTTTTCTTCAGCAGGAAATTTATAGGCAACAGCCCAGCGAGGGGCCTTGACCGTAAAACCAAGTTCTTCCTGCATGGCCAGATTGTTTACCTTAATGACAATACCATCGATATCATAAGGCAGGCTTAAACGCTGGTCCTGGATATGGGTGATAAAGTCCCAAATCTCATCCATAGACGAGGTAACGAGACGGGTTTTGTTGACGGAAAAGCCCAGTTGGCTCAATTCTTCCAAAACCTGTTCTTGGGTTTCACGTTGGGTGGGACTGGCCTCCTGATATAGGAAGGTCGCCAGACCCCGCTTGGCAACTACCGCTGTATCTAACTGCCGTAAGGTTCCCGCAGCGGCATTACGAGGATTAGCAAATTCAGCTTCGCCATTTTCCAAACGCTCAAGATTAATCCTATCAAAAGAAGCTCTCGGCAAATAGGCCTCACCTCGAACAGTAAGCGTTTGTCCAGCAGGCAAGGTCAGGGGGATGTCCTTGATTCGCTTCAGGTTCTCCGTGATATTTTCTCCTATAGTCCCATCACCTCGGGTCGCACCGACCATAAGTTGACCATCCACATAGGTTAGGGAAATAGACAACCCATCAATCTTAAGCTCCGCTAGGTAAGACGCCGATGGGAACTCAGCCTTGACACGGCGGTCGAACTCATCCAATTCCTGGCGCGAAAAAGCATCCTGCAAGGAGAAAAGAGGATACTCGTGTTCATATTTCACAAAACCTTCCAGAACCAAGCCTCCAACACGATGGGTCGGGCTATCCGGCAAGACAAGTTCAGGATGAGCAGTTTCAAGTTCTACCAATTGACGATAGAGTTGGTCATACTCTGCATCTGACACGGATGGATTGTCCTGGGTATAATATTCCATAGCATAGCGGTTGAGCTGATCAACCAGCGCCTTCATCTGTTCATTCATACTATTAGTTTACCATAAAAATTGCCATTCTCCTATCAAGAATCGTTCTAAGTTTACCTTTTCCAGGTATGAAAAAACCTCTCACAGATGAGAGGTCGAATTCCCTATTTAAAGTCAATTCGCTTGGCTATTTTATCAATCAAAATAGCACCTACGAGTAGGGACGCTAATTCTCCAATAGCAGTTGTAAACCAGGTCAAGAAAAACGGAGCCCCAGACAAAATTGTCAGCTCTGCAGCTACGGTAAACATAGTGGCTGCAAAGAAAAACGAAAAGTACCAATAGGCCTTGTTAATCATGCCATTGAACAGATATTCGTTTTTATATTTCGAAAACAGCCAGACACCTAAACTGACGAAAACCAGTGTTGATCCACCACCGACAATCACGTCAATCATTCCAAAACTGTAAAAATTTGAAATCATACAACCAATCGTCACAGCGATAATGTATTTGGGATGGATGAAGCCTAAGAAATTTAACATTTCAGAAATACGGAATTGGTAGGCCCCGTAAGAAATAGCATTAAGAGGCGGTGTCACCGTTAAAACGATGTAGAGGGCGGCGACCAGTGCCATTTGCACGTAGTCACGAACAGTAAGTTGTTTCATATAGATTCTCCTTTGGCGGCTAAACCGCTTGTAATATGCTTGGCAAAAGGGAAATAAGTGCCAAGGGTTGCTTTGCAACTTGTCCAGTATAGCATTTTTTTATCAAATATGCTATAGTAATCTCATGAAAAAGTATCTCTCAAAAGAATTTATGTTTACCGTCCTTAATCACGAGATTTTCAAATATCTGGTTGCAGGTGTCCTGTCGACGATTGTTTATACGGTCATTCGTATCAACATCTATCCAATCCTGCAAAATGCGACGATTTCAGCTATTATTGCCAATGTTTTGGCGATTATCTTTGCCTTTATCATCAATGATACCTATGTTTTCGCGCAAAAAGCTATGGGACGGGCTGAACGCTTCATCAAGTTCTTCCTAGCACGGCTATCAACGCTGGTTTTGGATTTTGGTTTGGCCTGGCTCTTGGTCGACACCTTCCCAGGTATCATCGGCCAGTTCGTTCACAATGACATGAACTGGGTTAACGCCATTGCAACCTTGATTGGCCAAGTCCTCATCATGGTCACCAACTACTTCATCAGTAAGCTCTTCATCTTTAAGCATAAAAAATAGCCTGCTCTTTCGAAGCAGACTGATTCAGGAGGTTAACACAAGTCCAATCTCTCTTATTTTGGAAATAAATAACTATACGCAGTGGTTGATTGACTTCTTTGTTCGCTTTTCAAGCTTCAAAGATGATCTAATCAACTTTGCGGGGGTGGGAAGACGAACTCTTTTTAGCTTGGCTGAGTTCTTTCCCACTCCCTTTTTTCTTAGAAAATTTGGATACAATAGCAGAGACTGAGCTGCGCCTAGTCTGAAATTCTGGTTCGTAAATCCCTTGAAAACTGGCATTGATAATTGCACCAATGATGACGACATTGGTGATAAAAATAAACCAGAGCATAATTACCAGCACAACAAAGAAAGATACAAAACGAAACTCAGAAAAGCGATTGATGAAATTGCTGACATAAATTGAGAAGAGCCGCGAGACTGTACTCAAGGTTACCACTACAAAAATAGTCCCCGGCAGAATATAGCGGAATTTCCTGATCTTCACATTTGGCAACAGATAATAGACGAAGAGTAAAACCGCAACTAGAGACCCCAGCGTAGCTGGTAGGGTCAAATCCAACAAGGTATAATAGAGGTCATTATCAAAAGGAATATGCTCATGCAAGAGATGAACGAGAGTCGGACCAAAGGTGGCCACTAAGGTCGTCACAATCAAAGCAAACTGCAAAATCAAGCCGACGATGATACCGACAATCCGACTGAGAATCATCCCACGATGGTCCGTCATCCCATAAGCCTTATTGATGGCCTTTTGTAACACCGAGATGGACTGAGAAAAGGTCCATAAGGTCGTCACGATAGACACCCCAATCCAGCCTGAAGACGGCTGCGTCAAAATAGAACTGACAATCCCAGCTACAGAATTATAGAGCTGGTCTGGCAAAACGGTCTGCAGGACCTTGAGTACATCCCCTGCATTGATTTGCAGGTAGGGCAAGAGACTGGCCAGGAGCATGAAAATAGGTAGGATTGATATCAGCAAATAGTAGGCAACTGCTACTGCCGTAAACTCAAGTTCTGCTGACTGGAAAAAGCGCAGAAAATTCTTGATAAAGGGAAGATTTAAAACTTTTTTCATAGATGCATTCGTTCTTAGTTCACTAGCGAAGATAGCTTAAGTAAGGCTGTCAATAGTACCAAAATTACCTAGACTACAGACTGATTAGATACTTAAAAAGTCTAAGAGGATATAGGAAACTTCTTTCCAGTTCGAGTCATTTTTCAGACAGACTGATCTTAATAAGTTCTTTCCTCACCTTGGCTGGTCAAGATGACAGGTCCATCCTTAGTGATAACAAATTGGTGTTCGTATTGACAAGACAGGCCGCCATCGAGGGTCTTGTGGGCCCATCCGGTCTTCATATCAGTATCGATTTCCCAGGTACCGGTGTTTATCATAGGTTCGATGGTCAGGACCATACCTTCCTTAAGGCGAAGGCCACGGCCAGCAACTCCATAGTTTGGTACCATCGGTTCTTCATGCATGGTTGGACCAACGCCATGACCGACAAGGTCACGCACCACACCGTAGCCACGACTTTCTGCATAGTCTTGGATAGCCGCCCCGATATCACCGATACGGTTACCGACCTTGGCTTGCTCAATCCCAATATACATGCACTCGCGGGTCACGTCCATGAGGTTTTGAACCTCTTCTGAGACTTGACCAACTGCATATGCCCAGCAGGAATCCGCCAAACCACCCTTGTAATCTTGGGTATAGGTTTTCATCTCCGCTACGTTATCAAAGTTCAATTTAGAGACATCAAGGACACTCTTATCCAAAGGCTCAGACAGGACCATATCCACCTTGAGGAGGTCACCTTCCTTGAGGATATAGTGGCGAGGAAAGGCATGGGCCACTTCGTCGTTGAGGCCACAGCAGGTCGCATAAGGATAGTCCATCACAGCCCCATCTACTCCAATTTGGAGAGGGAGGACATTTTCTTCCTTACAGCGTTTGCGGACGTATTCTTCAACCGCCCACATGTCAACGCCAGGCTTAATCACCTCACGTAGGCCGATATGGATGGAGGCTAAAAAGTCTCCTGCTCGGTCCATGGCTTCAATTTCGCGCGCTGATTTTAATGTTATCATTTCATTCTTCTTTCTAAGGTTTTTCTCGTAAAAATAGCAGAGCAAAAACCAGACCAGGTCTGCGCTCTGCTATGGTCCAAAGGCTAATTGACACGGGTTGTGACGAAGGCCTTAACCACCAAGGTATTCTGGCTATAGATTTCAAAATCAAGGCTGGAATGACGGCGATTTTCCGCAATCACCCGCGGCTTGAAAATCAAGACATCGTCAATCTGAACAGCCTGTAAAAAGTATAACACCATTTGGTCAATAATGATATTCTTTTTACTTTTACGGGTCAAGGTGCATAGAGTGAGCTCTCTGATAACCTCTGTCAGGACACCATGAGCCAAATTGCCAGCTGAGTCAATCATGGCTGGTTCTACCCGAAATTCATAGCCCTGATACCCCTCCTTGATGCGGGTGATAATCTGGTCACTGTAGGTATGGAGTTTGGCATGACGGGCATCTTCCATGCCTTCCATGACTTGACGTCGGGTAATCACACCCAACAAGGTCTGATCTGCAGCCACGACTGGCAACATGTCGAAATCCTCGTAAATCATCCGTTGCCCAATGTTGGCCAGACTGTCGGTCGGCTTGGTCAAGGTTGGATTTTTGGTCATCAGTTTATCGAGCGTAATATCTTCGCTTTTGCCCGCTACATCTCGCATGGAGACAACACCGACCACCATATTGTGCTTATTGACGACTGGATAGCGGATATGTTTGTTCTTCTTAATCAGATTATTGTAGTCCTTGACCGTTTGTCCATCCGTCAGATAACCATAGTCACTCTTAAAATGGTAGACCTGGTCAACGGTCTTAATATCTGTCTTAATGCGAACATTGGAAAGGGCCTGGTTAATCATGGTCGCCACGGTAAAGGTGTCATAGTTGGTCACCATGACTGGAATCCCTAGTTCATCCGCCGTCTCCTTGACCTTGTCCGATGCTTCAAAGCCACCCGTAATCAGGATAGCATTGTGATTTTGCAGGGCCAGGAGCTGAATATTCTCACGGTCACCGACGATTAAGAGACCTCCCTTGACCAAGTACTTGCCAATATTGTCCAGGGTCATAGCCCCAATCGAAAACTTGGAGAACTCATGACCAAGACCAGACTGACCAGCAACAACTTGAGAATCAGACACCTGGGCAATTTCTTGATAGGTCAATTTCTCCAATTTTGCCTTGGATTTTTGCTCGATGCGGACTGTTCCTGATCGTGGTCGAGTTTCTACCAAACCACGATTTTCAGCCTCTTTGATAGCCCGATAGGCGGTCCCATCACTGACCTTGAGATGGTTGGAAATAGACCGCACACTAACGCGCTTACCGACAGCCAATTTTTCCAGATAATCCAAAATTTCCTGGTGCTTACTCATAGCGATACCCGCTCTTTCTCATTTCAAATAGACAATAACGACGAACCTGCTTGCTATAGCGGTCGCTTCCCTTGTACTCACGAACCAGCCTGAAACCTGCCTTTTGCGCCACCCGCTGACTGGCTAGATTTTCCTTATGGGTGATAATAGCTAAGCTTCTAAGATGAAGCTCCTGGAAAGCCAAAAAGGTCAGATTCTTGAGAGCCTCACTGGCTAGGCCACGCCCCCAGTAATCCTTATGAATAAAGTACCCCACTTCTGCATGCTGGGAATTAAAGTCCATATTTTCCAGACGAATGGCACCGATGAGCTTGCTAGACTTTTTCTCCTCAATGGCCCAAACCCCAAGGGGTTCCTTCATGAAATAATGGACCATAAAGGTTAGACTCTCCTGAGGGGTCACCTGGGTTGGAAAGATAAAGGCTAAATTCTCAGGATTGCCAGCTATTTCATAAAAATCTGCTTGATCTTTATAGGCAAAGGGACGCAGCAGCAAACACTGGGTCTCAAACTCCGCAAACTGTGCTAATCGTATCATCATATCCATACTGTTATGATACAGTTAAAGCTGATAAAAGTCAATAGTATCAAGGAATCAGAACTAAAAATAAAAATTTTCAATAGTACAGTTAGCTAAAAATTGAAAGTCTTGGAGTCATTTAAGGTTTCTCTAGGATTTCTTTAAGAATTTTTAAGGGCTGGTTGGGTTTAATAGTCTCAATCAAAAAAGGAAGAGGACACTATTATGTCACTATCAAATAAGCATTCCCAACAACGATTCACGATTAAAAAATCTTCAAAATGGAAAACTGCAGGCTCCGTCCTAGTCGCTACAGTCATCTTTGGAACAAGTTTAGTATCAACCTCTGGTGTTTCCGCTGATGAAACGACGGTTACTACTGCCTCAACCACCACAGATAGCTCCGACACTTCGGTAGATTCAGCAACAAATTCTACGGCAAATTCTGATACTTCATCGATAGCCGATACTGCTACAAGCTCCTCAACGGCTTCAGAATCGACAGCTGCAACTGCCTCAACAGCTACAACTTCAGATAAGGCTACTGACACAAGTTCTGAGAGTACTGATTCTACAACAGATACGATGGTAACAGATACTACTGCATCTTCTGGAAACTCAACAGAAGCAAACACTGATGCTACTACAAGCTCAGAATCAACGACAACGAACAACGATGCAACAACAAATTCTGATTCAGCAACAACCGAAACAGCTTCAACGGACACTACTAGCACATCAAGCTCCGATAGCGACACAACAAATACTACTACGGCTTCTACTGCTCCAGATAAAAATACATCTTCCGAGACAGCAACAACATCTACAGATTCTTCTAGTGCGCCTACAGCGTCAGCTACAATAACAGTTTCAGATACAGGAATCAATGTGGATTCCTCTGATAGTGATGCCGTGACTACCACTGACTCTACTGTTTCCATCAATCAAGCCGGAACCTATACCCTAACAGGAACTGGTTCTGATGTTACGATTACTATTACTTCTAATGTTTTAAGCTCAGTCACCTTGATTTTGGATGGTTTAACCTTGTCAGGTTCACAAATCCTATCCCAATCTGAATACGAAGTTTATATCATTACTACTGCTGATTCATCCATCAGTTCAAGCTCTGGTAACGGGATTGAAGCCGAAGGTACCGTAACTTTGACCAGTCAAAATGGTGCGAGCTTAACTGTTACCTCAAGTTCAAAACATGCGATTAAGGCAGATGCTATTGTCATTGATGATGCCAACCTCACTCTCACTTCAACAGCCAAGGACGGCATCAATGCAACCAGTGCGGTCACCATTACAGATTCGACTGTAACTATCACAGCTACCGATGACGGCATCCAAGTCGAGGACACTTCGGATGTAAATTCAGGCGATATCACCATCAAAAATTCAACCGTTACTGTCAATTCTACTGATAAGGGTATCACTGCTTCTGACGAAATTCTCATCGACGGGGATAGTACAACGGTCACCATCACATCAGGAGACGAAAGTCTTGAAGGACGCTACGTCAATTTACAGGGTGGAACCATTTCTATTGTTGCTGGAGACGATGGCATCAACGCCAAGGAATGGACGACAGATACTGACTATACAGATGCTGTCGCTGCTCTAGGTAGCTATACGATTGAAAACGATGTAGCCATTAACATCAATGGTGCAAATGTAACTGTCCTTGCTGCTGGCGACGGGATTGATGCGAATGGTAATGTTAGCGTTAAGTCTGGTTATCTCTACGTCACTCAAACTTCTTCAGACAATGCAGCTATTGACTATGATGGTACGGGAACCATTTTTGGTGGTACTGTTTGGGCCATTGGAAATCAAGGAATGGCCCAGGCCTTCTCGACTGGTTCTAGTCAATCTTATATCCAAGCCAACATATCTGGTTCTACTGGTCAAACAATCACCGTAACAGACAGTCAAGGCAAGGTTGTCGGTACTACAACTGCGACAACTTCCTTTGGAAATGTCGTCTTCTCAACAGAAGCCTTAACGTCAAACAGCACCTACACCATTACGGTGACAGACACTGATGGCAATGTCATCTCTACAACTACTGCAACGGCTACAACAGAGACCAGTTCGATGGCCTTTGGTCCTGGAGGTATGGGAGGAACCATGCCAGACGGTAGCACCTTTGACCCCTCTACAATGACTGGGACTATGCCTAATGGGGCAACCTTTGAACCTTCAAGCATGATAGGGACAACTCCACCTGCTCTGCCATCTGACCAAAACGGAACCAATCCATTTGCCAACAATGGCACAACACCACCAACTCCACCGACTGGAGGCTTCGGACTAGGAACTGCAAATTTAACTCCTACTAGCGTTGAAACTACAACAACAAATGTTGCTACTGAAACGCGGACAGTAAATGCAACTCCTGTTAGCACAGAAGCATCAGAACAGCCTGCTACAGCAACTGCTACTGACACTAACACTGTAACTGTTCCAATTACCTTTAATACTAACTCTACATTGGCACCGACTTCAACAACAAAACCATCAAAATCTAGTACGGATGCAACAACTACTGATAACACCTCTGAAACTTCGAACGAGGATGAAACAGCATCAAGTTCAGCACCAAATGAAGAGACTAACACAGCTACAAATACGACCACAACAATTAGTGAAGTAACCACAGAGGATAAAACTTATGCAACAGATACTGAGAAATCTTCCGGCACTCAGAAAAAAAGTGCTACTTCAAAAAATGATCCATCAGCACACTCTAAAACAAAGAGCAAGAACAAGACCTCAACAAAATCAAGCAAAACAAACAAAGGAACAAGTGCGAGCTATTCCCGCGTTGCCAAAAATGCAGCAGGGCAATCTAGCACTAAGTCAACTTCAACGACGCTCACAAGCTTGCCAGAAACAGGAGAAGAAACCAGCCAAGCAACGTCAGTTCTTGGAACAGCAGCTCTCATTTTCGGAGCCCTGGGTCTCGGTTATAGCAAACGTCAGAAAAACTAATGCCTAGTCTGATATAGAAAAAACATGATGAAATTTCTCTTCATCATGTTTTTTTGTCTTTTTAGATTCTTAGCCTTAAACTTCTGAACGCCAGATGTCTTCACTGTATTGGGCAATGGTTCTATCTGAGGAGAAGAAACCAGCCTGGGCAATGTTGTGGATGACCTTGCGGTTCCAACTAGCTTGGTCTTCGTAGTCCGCAAACATACGTTCCTTGGTCTCGATGTACTCTTCCAAGTCAATCAGAGTCATGAACCAGTCCTTGTTGAGCAATTCTTGATAGAGGCGGTTGAGGCGCTCTGGATTTCCCAAGGTCAAAAGTTCAGGATCAACGATAAAGTCCACAGCTTCCTTAATGACTAGGCTGTTAGCGTAGAGCTCACTTGAATGGTAACCAGAGGTTTCATAGAGATCAATAATAGTATCTGAGTCTTTACCAAAGGTGTAGATGTTTTCTGCTCCAGCCAGCTCTGCTATTTCCACATTGGCACCGTCCATGGTCCCAAGTGTCAAGGCACCATTCAACATAAATTTCATGTTCCCAGTTCCTGATGCTTCTTTAGAAGCCAGAGAAATTTGCTCAGAAATATCAGTTGCAGGAATCAGTTTTTCTGCCACAGTAACATTATAGTTCTCAACTAAGAAAACATTGAGGTAAGGTGAGACGTCTGGGTCGTTGTTGATGAGTTCTGACAGGCAGAGAATGAGGTGAATGATGTCTTGGGCAATGGTATAGGCAGGGGCTGCTTTTCCACCAAAGAGCACGGTGATTTTACGCTTAGGCAAGTTACCACGCTTAATCTCCAAGTACTTATGAATAACATAGAGGGCATTCATCTGCTGACGCTTGTACTCGTGGAATCGTTTGATTTGAGTATCAATGATGGAATTTTCATCCAATTCAATTCCCTTGTTGTCCTTGAGGTAACGCTTGAGAGCTAACTTGTTTTGGAATTTTATAGCTGCTAGGCGTTCTTGAACAGCTGGGTCATCCGCAAAAGCTGCCAATTTTTCCAGTTGAGTCGCATCTGTTAAGTAGCCATCTCCGATTAAGTCTTTGATGTAAGCTGCCAGGTCTTGGTTGGCAAATTCTAGCCAGCGACGGAAGGTAATTCCGTTGGTCTTGTTGTTGAATTTCTCTGGATAGAGGTCGTAAAATGGCTTGAGCTCGCTATGTTTGAGAATCTCTGTATGGAGAGCCGCTACGCCATTGACCGAACGAGAGAAGTGAATATCCATGTGGGCCATGTGCACTCGCTCGGTCTCATCGATAATTTGAACCTCAGCTTGAGGATATTCTTCACGAACCAGGCTATCTAAACGCGTAATAATATCAACCAGATGTGGAACAACTTCCAACAAGAAGTCAATCGGCCATTTTTCCAGAGCTTCAGCCAAAATCGTGTGGTTGGTATAGCCGACCATGTCTTTGACGACTGCAACAGCTTCATCAAAGTCCAAACCATGAACTTCCGTCAAGAGGCGAATCAGTTCAGGAATGACCATAGATGGATGTGTATCGTTGATTTGAACGAAGGCGTAGTCAGCCAAATCATGAAGGTTAGATCCACGTTCCAAGGCCTCATCAATTAAGAGCTGGGCCGCATTGGACACCATGAAATACTGCTGGTAAATCCGCAACAATTCCCCATTTTTATCCGAATCATCAGGGTAGAGGAAGAGGGTTAAGTTTTTGGCAATCTCCGTCTTATCAAAGGTAATTCCTTCTTCCACCAAGCTCTCGTCTACACCTTCCACATCAAAAAGATTGAGGTAGTTCTTAGTGTCACGTTTGTAACCCAAAACATCCATACGATAGAGCTTAGATGTCAAGGTGAAATCCTTGAAGGGAACCTTGTAGGAAACACTTGTCGGCAAGAGCCAAGATTGTTCCGTCAACCAAACGTTTGGAACAGCCTCTTGTTGATTGTCTTTGAAGACTTGTTGGAAAAGACCATAGTGATAGTTGAGTCCAACCCCTTCACCATTGATGCCCAAGCTTGCCATGGAATCAATAAAACAAGATGCCAAGCGACCAAGTCCACCATTCCCTAAGGAAGGTTCTAATTCAACATCTTCAACTTCGGCTAGAGACTTGCCTACCTCTGCCAATTCCTCTTGGATATCTTGGTAGATCCCAAGGTTAATCAGGTTATTAGACAAAAGTTTTCCGATGAGGAATTCAGCTGAGATATAGTAAACCTTACGTTTACCGGAATTTTTAGACTTATCTGCGGCCTCTTGGCTCACAAACGTCAAGAGTTCCGTGTAGATTTCTTGGTTGGTCAATTCTGCTAAGTTGAGTCCTTTTGACGCAACAAAAGCTGTAAATGTAGACATGGGGGTCTCCTTTTCTGTATTCGAGTATAAACTGTTTTTTTAGGCTTCTTCTGCCTCTTCTTGAGCATTTTCTTCCAGCACTTCAGGCGCGCGATCATAGAGCAGGGTTAGCTTGGTCAAAAAGTCACGATGTTCGTCGGTAATGTCTTCTTCCAACATCCGCCATTCCCAGTTTCCACCAACGGTATTCGGCAGATTGATACGACTATTGGCTGGCTTATCAAGAATATCCTGCATACAAGCAATGGCAACATTAGACACACTACTAAAGAGATTGCGGAGCATGGCATGCGTGATTTTCTCATCTGGATGACGGTGGAGGTAGGCATCCGCAAAAGCTGCTTGTTCCTCCGTCAGGTTCGCATACCAGCCATTAACCACATCATTATCATGAGTTCCAGTGTAGGCAATACTGTTAACCGTAAAATTGTGTAGAATATCAATGCTATTGGCGCGGGTGTCAAACAAACCAAACTGCAGAATCTTCATCCCTGGGAAACCAGAATCATCAAGTAATTGCTCTGCCTTGGCATCAATATAGCCCAAGTTTTCCGCAATAATCGGTAGGTCCCCCAGCGCATGTTTCACCGCATCAAAGAGGGCAATCCCTGGCCCTGATACCCACTGACCAGTCTTGGCCGTCTCTGAACCAGCAGGAATTTCCCAGTAGTCTGAGAAGCCCTTGAAATGATCAATCCGAAGCAAGTCACAAAGTTTCAAACTTTCTGCAATCCGGTAAATCCACCAGGCAAAACCAGTCTCTGCATGCTTAGGCCAGTCGTAGATTGGATTTCCCCAAAGCTGACCGACATCGGAGAAGGCATCAGGTGGGCAACCCGCAATATAAAGCGGTTTACGATCTTCATCCAGCTTGAACAGGTCCGGCATGGTCCAAACTTCCACGCTATCAGCCGAAACGTAGATTGGCATGTCACCAATAATCTTGATACCTTGCTCATTGGCATAGGTCTTCAGAGCCAACCACTGACTGAAGAAGAAATACTGAACCACCTTGTGGTAGGCGATAGCATCCGCTAATTCTACCCGCAGTTCCGCCAAACGTTCCGGATTTCGCTTGATAGCCCTTTGATCAGGCCACTCCTGCAAGGCAACTAGGCCAAAATGCTCCTTGATGGCCATAAATTCAGCGTAATCCCCTAACCAGGAAGACTGCTCCTCCTCAAAACCAGAGAGACGAGCACGATTGGCTGAATCCGCTAGAAAAGCTCGCGTAGCCTTTTCCAAGACCTGTCTTCTAGAGTCAAATAGCAGAGCATAATTGATGAATTCTGGATTATCCCCAAAGTTTGCCCCATCTATATCAGCCAGGTTCAGCAACCCCTCAGCTACCAAGAGTTCCAAGTCAATCATATTGGTATTGCCAGCAACTGCCGAGAAAGACTGATAAGGAGAATCCCCGTAGCTGGTCGTTGTCAGAGGGAGAATTTGCCAATATGTTTGCTTAGTTTCCTTCAGAAAATCGACAAAGTCATAGGCAGCCTTACCCATTGTCCCAATACCATAAGCTCCTGGCAGGGATGTCACAGGCATCAAAATACCACTCAACCGTTGTTTCATACAGACTCCTTTCGAGGGTTGCTCATGCAATCCCTTGCTCGAATAATTATAATCTAGATTTATTTGTCTAAAACCATCTTAACGCAAACGATTGCATAAGTCAAGAAAAATCACAAAAAAATCCGTAATCACCTCTAGTCCCTAGATAAAAACCTAGTTAAGCGTACTGCACTACCATCATTACTTCATCGTTTATAATACAACCACAAAACATTTTTATCTGGCCTTTATAAACCTTTTAAATTCCTCAACTACTCAGCTAAACTTATTATTCCAAAGTAAATTATTAGGGCCGCAACACTATTCTCGAGAAGATCGACTCAGGCGCCCGCCAAGACCACGCACCGATTGTGCTTTAGATTGAGATGTAAGAGAAAAGTAAGAGAAAACCCACGCTAGAATTAACTAGCGTGGGTTCTTAGGCGTTTGAAAAGTTGTAGAGTTGCGGGTACTCGTGGCACTCTGGGTTTTTAGGATGGCAGATAGCCCGCCCAAAGTAAATCATGGCCTGATGGGCTGCCAGCCACTCTTCCGGTGGCAAAATGGCACAAACATAGTCTTCCACTTCCCGTGGAGTGGAAGATTTTTTGACAATATCATGATGCTTGCAGATCCGCTCTACATGGGTATCCACCGCAAAGGCTGGGATCCCAAAGCCGACACTCATAACGACATTGGCCGTCTTTCGTCCAACTCCTGCCAGACTTTCGAGCTCCGCACGAGTGCTTGGTACGACGCCACCAAAGTCATCGACCAACTGCTGGGCACACTTTTTCATGAACTTGGCCTTGTTGCGGTAAAGTCCAAGGGTTGCGATGTACTTGGCCAGCTCATTTTCTGACGCTGCTGCCATAGCTTCTGGCGTTGGAAAAGCCGCAAAGAGAGAAGGCGTTGCCTTGTTGACAGCCGCATCCGTCGTCTGGGCCGACAAAAGAACCGCGATGAGCAGCTCGAAATGATTGCGAAAATTCAGACTAGGCTGGGCATCTGGAAAGAGCGCAATAATCTCCCGAATAACATGCCGTGCCCGCTTTTGTGATAAAACCATGACTACCTCCATAGATTATTCTCAATCAAAATCACCAGTAGCCAAGACAGGATGACGCCGGCATAAGAGAGTTAGGCAAGAAACCCTAACGATGGATTCTGTTGATTTTGGAAGAGAATCAATAGTTCTATTTTATCATAAGAAGAGAAAAAGAGAGCTTGATAGCTCTCTCGGTTCTTATCCCCAGACTTCGTCAATGACTTCTTTGACCAAAGTCAATTTTTTCCATTGATCTTCGTCGGTCAAGATGTTGCCTTCTTCTGTTGAGGCAAAGCCGCACTGGGTTGCTAACCATAACTGCTCAAGTGGAATAATTTGACTAGCCTCACGGATGCGTTTGATGATCTGGTCCTTATCTTCCAAGGTACCTTCTTTGGTCGTAATCAAGCCAAGCACGGCTACTTTATTTGGATCCTTGAACTCTGCCAAAGGCTCAAAGCCACCTGCACGGTCAGTGTCATACTCCAAGAAATAGGCTGTCGCATGTTCCCGACCAAACAGGGTTTCTGCCACTGCTGTGTAGGGACCTGTTGTCGCATAGCTGGATTGGTAGTTTCCACGACAAACATGGGTATTGATTTGCAGGTCTTCTGGCAAATCTACCAGCGCTGCATTGTTAGCAGTCAAAAGATTTTCCCGCAAAACGTCTTTTGGAATCACCCCTTTGAGCACCTTTTCATAAAAGGCATCGTCAATGATAGCACCCCAAGTACAGTCATCCAACTGGATAGTCCGCGCACCTTCTTCGTAGAAAGCCAAGATAGACTCACGGTAAGCGGCAGCCAAGTCCACAATCAAGTCTGCTGGATTCGGATAAAACTCCAAGGCTTTTTCAATATTGGTACCGCGTTGCAACTCTGCCAAACACTGGGCAGGTGCAGGAATGGTCACTTTTGCTTCAACCCCACGCGCATCTGCCAGTTGTTTGAGGAAACGATAGTGGGCAATAAACGGATGATTTTCCTTGGTAAAGCCAATCTTTCCAGTCACAACGGCAGAGTCATCGTTGGTCTCCAGTCCTTCAAATTGAAGACCTTCTCCGTACTGAATCCGCTCGATTCCGTCAAAGCCCCAGAAATAGTCAATGTGCCAGTTACCACGACGAAACTCCCCATCCGTCACCTTTTCAAGGCCAACCGCAACCTGCTTGTCGACCAACTCGGTAATTAGTCGGTCTTCAACAGCCGTCAATTCTACTTGGCTGATTTCGCCTGCTTCAAATTGACGACGAGCTGCTTTCAATTCTTCTGGTCGCAAAAAGCTTCCCACGTGTTCAAAATATTTCTTTGTCATATCGACACCTCCGATGTTGATTTCATATTCTGATTATATCAGAGGCTATTTTACTTGTATAATAGTCTTTTTACGCAAAAAGGTATAACTCTAAGCTATACCCCTAATGCTTCATACACTGTCTTGTATCCCACCTGCAAGACCTTATCGTCCTTGATCAGGATTGGCCGTTTGATCAGCATGCCATCCGCCGCCAGCAGTTCCAAGGCCTCTTCGATCGTCAGCGTATCAAACTTGTCCTTAAGCCCCAAGGCACGATAGCTGTTGCCACTGGTATTGAAAAAGCTCTTGAGCGGCACATTGGATGCCGTCAGCAGGTCTTTCAAAAAGGCCACACTCGGCGGATTTTCCTTGATGTCGATAGCTTCAAACTCCACACCCAGCTCCGTCAACTCCTTCTTGGCCTTCTTACAGGTCGTGCATTTTGGGTATTCGTAAAAGATATAGCTCATTATCGTCCTCTTTTTCTTTCTTTTTTTGGGAAATGGCAGAGCAGGTCAGCTGATATTGCTCACGCCTTCATGTGCCAGTAGCCAAGCTTTCTTGTCCAACCCACCGGCATAGCCCGTCAGACTGCCATCACTTGACACCACACGGTGACAAGGAATCAAGATAGACCAGGGATTTTTCCCAACCGCTCCACCGATGGCTTGGGCAGACTTACAACCCCGTTTCTCCGCCAGGTCTTTGTACGTCACGGTCTGACCGTAGGGAATTTCTACCAGATCAGCCCAGACCTTCTGTTGAAAGTCCGTTCCGACAGCTGCCAAAGGTAGCTCCACGCTAGGACATTCCCCTGCAAAATAGCTGTCCAGCCAGGCACAAGTAGCATCCAGCACTGGTGACATTCTCATGATAGGCTGACTAGTCAGCCCACGCTCAAAGTAGGCCTGCCCCACAAACCAGCAACCGACAAGGCCTGTCTCATCTGCCACTAGTGACAAGTCTCCAACAGGCGAGTGGTAAAGGGTTTTGAACAGCATCAGTCTCGTACCTTTGGTTTGCCGTCAGCGGTAAGCAAGGGGGTGATAGCAGTTGCCACTCCTTGTTTGACAACTAGGTATTCAACACCCGTTTCCTTATCGACCAGCAACTTGCCTTGTTCCTCAAGGGATAAGGAAAACCAAGTGCTGAGTTCAAACCGCTCCGCAAGCTTTTCTCGTTCTTCTTTTTCAGAACGTTTTTGGTCTTTTTTCTCATCTGTCTCAAAAAACATCATATGCTCCTTTACTCTGCCTTTTCCTTCATTATACCAAAAAGCTAGCCCTCTATTCAAGGACTAGCAACTACATAAAGCCTCGCGTGATAGGTCCTCCCCTCACTTTGGCAGGTCTCAATCAAGGTGCTGACCGACAGAGACGTCTCTGTCAAGACAGGGGACAAACCGCCCGCCAGCCAGCACCAGGTCTGATCAGTGTCACCACGGTCAAAAAAGGTCTGATAGTAGTCCTCATCAAAAAAGACGATGATCTGCGACAACTAGGGATTGTCCTCACGGATAAAGAGAACCGACTGACAAAAGGGCAGGCCCTTGGGGTGGCTGGCCACCAGGTCCTCAAACCAGGCCAAGAGATCAGCCAGCAACTGACGACGAATAGGCTTATGAAGCTTTGTGGCATCTGCAAGCAAGCGCTGCGACGCATGGAGGTCAAGATAGGGGGCAATCTCCCTCGGTAGATTTGCCAGCAACTGCTTGAGCTTGCGAGTCTGACCACGAAAGGGTTTCAAGTGACCCATCTACTGCCCCTTAATCACGCGCACTTTGACGATGTTGGCATCCGCTTCAAAGGTCGTAACTAAGGCATCAATCTTGCTCTTGTCGGTTTCGTCAAGGTCAAGGATGGTATAGGCAAAGTCGCCTTTTGACCGGTTGATGATATTGTCGATATTGATGTTTTGCTCAGACACGGCAGTTGAAATCTTAGCCACCATGTTTGGCACGTTTTTGTTGATGAGGGTAATCCGATATGGCGCATCGAGAACCTGGTGCATATTAGGGAAGTTCACCGAGTTGGTAATTTCACCGGTATCCAAGAACTGGCGAATGGTCTTGCTGGCCATGATCGCACAGTTTAGCTCTGCTTCTTCGGTTGAGCCACCCACGTGTGGGAAGACCGTGATGCCGTCCTTGTTGAGGAGTTCTTCTGTCCCAAAGTCAGTGATGTAGCGTTTGACCACACCGGCTTCCAAGGCCTCAAAGAGGGCTGCGTTGTCCACCAGCTCCGCACGGGCAAAGTTGATGAGGGTTGCCCCTTTTTTCATTTGAGCAAAGGCTGCGCTGTTAAAGGTATCCTTGGTGTCAGGTGTCAATGGCACGTGGATGGTGATGTAGTCAGACTGGCTGAAAATCTCTTTCAAGTCATTAACACGCTTAACATGGCTAGAAATGCTCCAAGCTGTTTCAATGGACACATAGGGATCGTAGCCAAGGACATTCATACCCAGACGGCGAGCGTCGTTGGCAATCCGTGCCCCAATCGCACCAAGCCCGATAATCCCGAGGGTCTTGCCAGCAATTTCAGTACCAGCAAACTGGCTCTTGCCTGCTTCAATTTGCTTGGACACATCCGCACCAGACAGGGTATTAGCCCAGGTCGTCGCTGAGAAATAATCCCGCGCTGACAAGAAGAGGGACGTCAAGACAGCTTCTTTCACCGCATTGGCATTGGCACCAGGCGTATTGAAGACCACGATACCAGCAGCTGTTGCTTCGTCAATCGGGATATTGTTTGTCCCTGCACCCGCACGGGCAATGGCTTTGAGGTTGCTTGGCAGGGTGACACCGTGCAAGTTCTCAGAGCGGATGATGTAGGCATCTGGATTGTCTGCCTTGTCACCGTCAATTTGAAAGGCGTTACCCAGCTTTTCCAGGCCGATTTTATTTATGTTGTTGTAGGTTTTAACACTGTAGACCATAATTTTTCCTTTTCTGTTGTCGTATTGCTACTTCTCGTCTGCCACACCAAAGAGGGGCTTGTCTGCTGTTTCTGCAATCAGCCAGCGGTCTTCTTCATTGATTTCCTGGTAGAGGCTGGTTTCAGATTTGTGCTTGATTTTTTGGTAGACCAGGCGCACACCATGCAGGGGAACCTTGCCACAATAGGTAAAGCCAAGCTTGTCCAAGATATGCTGCATGGTGGCATTTTTCTCATGGGTGTCGCAACGGAAATCGGGACCTTTTTCTCCCTCAATCAAGCCCTGCAAGAAGGTCTGAATGATGCCTTGGCCGGCAAATTCATCCGCCACTGCCACTCGGTGAAAGGTCACGTACATGTAGTTGTTGTGGAGCCACTTGCCCTCATAGATGTCATTGTAGCTGGCTTCATTGCCCTTGCAGACCGCGGCATAGGCAGCCACTTGGCCATTGATCAGAGCTACGTAACCCCGACTTTCCAGGATATCGTCGAAAATCGTGTCCTGATTGGGATAGCCGTCCTGCCACTGGTCACTGCCAGATGCAGCCAGACGGACCTTTGCCTGCTCGATGATTTCTAAAATACGGTTGAGTTCATTGGGATGGGCTAAACGAATTTCCATAATTATCCTCACTGGGGAAAATAGCAGAGCGGCTAGCCCTGCACTTTCCTAAGATTACTTATTTTCAGCTTCAAAGGTCTTCATGAAATCAATCAAATCTAGAACTCCTTGGCGTGGGAAGGCGTTGTAGAGACTAGCACGCATTCCACCAACAGAGCGGTGACCCTTGATATTTTTAAAGCCTGCGGCTTCTGCTTCCTTAGCAAATTTGGCATCCAAGTCTGCTGAAGGAGATACGAATGGAATATTGGCAACTGAACGCTGCTCTGCTATGCGGACCGGACTAGTATAGAAGTCAGACTGGTCGATGAAATCATAGAGCAAACCAGCCTTCTCACGGTTGATTTTTTCCATCTCATCAACCCCACCAATCTCCTTAACCCATTCAAAGACGAGCTTAGAAATGTAAATGCTGTAAGCTGGCGGTGTATTGTAGAGGGACTCATTGTCAACTTGAATACGGTAGTCCAACATGCTAGACAGAGCTGGCTCATCATTGAGGAAGTCCTCACGGACGATAACCACGGTGACTCCAGCAGGCCCAATATTTTTTTGAGCTCCGGCATAAATCATGGCAAAATCTTCGACATTATAACGAGCTGCCAAGATATTAGAGGACATGTCAGCGATAACTGGAACGCCATTTGTATCAGGAACTGTGTAAAGAGCTGTTCCTTCGATCGTGTTATTAGTCGTTAAGTGAACATAGGCAGCATCAGTATCAATATCAGCCTTATCAAAGGTTGGCAACTCTGCATAGACGATGTCCTCAGTTGAGCCCAACAAAATAGGTTCAAATGGGATTGTCTTAGCCAACTTAACAGCCTCAGTGTAGGCTTTTTTACCCCAAGACCCACCGACTAAATAGTAAGCCTTTTTGCCTTTTGCAAAATTGAGGGGAATCATCGAAAATTGCAAGGATGCGCCACCCTGCATAAAGATAACCTTGTAGTTATCAGGAATAGCCATCAATTCGCGCAAGGTTGCTTCAGCACCCTTGATAATATCATCAAAATCCTTGGAGCGATGGGACATCTCTAACACACTCATCCCCGATCCATTGTAATCGAGAAACTCAGCCTGAGCTTTTTCAAGGACAGATTTGGGCAAGACCGCTGGACCTGCAGAGAAATTGTAGATTGTCATAAAGACCTCCAAGAATTAAAAGTTTTAACCATTATATCACAATTGTCTGAATTTTGCCTATTTTCTTGATGTTTTTCTTAAAAAACTTAAAAACGATTGTCTTTTCACTAATCTTTAAGAAAAATCAGCTGGTCATTAACAGGAAAAAACAAAAATGATATAATAAAATAAATATATTTGAAACGAGGAAACCTATGTTAAAAGAATTTTGCGCTGAAAATCTTACCGACCTCCATAAATTAGTTGGAACGGACATCACACGCGTTGAGCTCTGCGATAATCTTGCCGTTGGTGGCACGACTCCATCCTATGGTGTCCTCAAGGAGGCAACTCGCTATCTGCACGAGCATCAGATTACCGTTGCACCTATGATTCGTCCCCGCGGTGGTGATTTTGTCTATAACGACTTAGAACTTAAAATCATGGAAGAGGATATCCTCAAGGCTGTTGAGCTGGAAGCTGACGCCCTAGTTTTTGGACTTCTAACGAAAGATAATCTACTGGATGTCGATGGCATTGACTATCTCATACCAGCCTGTCAGGGGGTCGACATGGTCTTCCACATGGCCTTTGACCTTATTCCTCAAGACCAGCAACTGGCTGCTATGGATCAATTAATTGAGTTTGGCTTTAGACGTATCTTGCTACATGGCTCAGCAGAACGCCACAACATTTTTGACAATATCGACCACATCAAGACCCTCTTAGAGCATGCAGATGGACGAATTGAGATCCTACTTGGTGGCGGTGTAACCAAGGACAATTGCCAAGAACTGTTATCACTAACAGGGAGTAATCAGGTCCACGGCACCCAACTAATTTAGTCATTCCCAATACCAAAATAGATACACTTTAAATCTCTTATGAATTTGATCGGTTCTGGACAGCAGCACCATTTGGGATAAGCTGAAATCCGAGCATTCGAAATACTTTGAAATCTAGTGCTTAGGTTACTTGATACCCCATCTTCCATAATCCATCCATGAAGAAATCATTTCAATAAGTAAAAAGACTTGAAATCTGGATTTTTAAAACACCAGATTTCAAGTCTTTTATGTTTGTAATTTTAGAATTGGCAAGATAGATTGATATAGACATAAGAAGGTTAGGTAAGGGATACTAACACAAAGGACACCCTAAAACCCTTCATCCTCATAGAATTTAGAATTAACCAAATATTTTGGCTGGTAATTGGTAATCATCTGGACCAAAAACTCAGTCAAGTCCGCATAGCTTGCCTCATCAGCAATCATCTCCTTGTAGGCCTCGCGTTCCTCCTCGTTGGCGATTTTCTTGAAATAACCCCACATGTGCTGAAAGGCCGTCCGCTGAGTCGCTCCCGTTGGAGCAATGGTTCCCGCTTCTGCCAAGAGACGATGAAGCTCGGACTCTTTTTCAGCCGACCAGGCGTCGCCTTTAAAGAGTAGCCTCAGCGCATTATAGTGAGCCTGGGAGTGTCCCATGACCCAATATTTGTGGTAGGCCCAGGTTTCTTGTGCTCCGGTCATCCCTACTCCTCTCAGTCTCGATTATGATAGGCATTGTAGACCTCTTGGCGGTTAAGCTTATAAGTCTTGGCAATGGTCTTAATAGCCTGATTAGGCTTGAGTCCGCTTTGAATTTCCTGGTCGATGAGGGACAAAATATCCACATCAGTAGACTCTTGTTCGACACGCGCCAGATCTGCATCCAGCCCAGAAACGATAATCAGGCACTCACCCTTGAGCGGTTGCTCGTCGATATAGGCAATCAACTCACTGATGGTTCCGCGCTGATATTCTTCGTAGATTTTAGTCAATTCTCGGACAACAACCGCTGGACGATTACCGTAGACTTCCAACATATTTTCCAAGGTATCTTGGACCCGGTAGGGAGACTCGTAGAAAATTTGTGTCTCTGGATAGGCTAACTTGTCTTGGAAAAAGGCCTTCTGCTGCCCTGCTTTTCTCGGAAGAAAGCCATAAAAAATATGGGGTTGGGGAGCTAGACCAGAGGCAATCAGAGCCGTAATCCCTGCTGATGCCCCAGGCAGAGCCACTACGCTGATGTCCTCAGCAATAGCTGCCTTGACCAAATCATGACCTGGGTCTGAGATGCTAGGTAAGCCTGCGTCTGAAACCTGAGCCAAGGACTGGCCAGACTTTAGTAAGTCAAGTAGGTCAGGGATCTTCTCAAAAGCATTGTGTTCATGAAAGGAAATCTGGCGGGTCTCAATCTCAAAATGCTTAAGCAAGAGCCCAGTATTACGGGTGTCCTCCGCACAAATCCAGTCCACTTCTTTAAGTGTTTGGACCGCTCGAAAGGTCATGTCCTCCAGGTTCCCAATCGGTGTGGGAACAAGATAAAGGGTGCCATAGACTGACTGCCCTTTGAATGATTTTTGTACTTGCATGTTTACTCCCTGTCTAACAAGAGTGAGCAAAAAACACAATCCTCTTGATTTTCACGGTGTTGACCATAAAAATCATTACAAATATGGAAGCCTTCTTTATAGATAGACTCTAGGCGCTCCATCCCATGATATTGCAGTTTACTTGATGGATTCGCCGTTGTTTGCTCCAGACGCTCACGAAGGTTATTATTCTCTATCCGTAGACGGACATTCTCCTCCGTTATCAACTTAACCTGCTTCTTAATAGCCTCAACTTCCGCCAAAGCCACCATTAAATTCTGAGAAAAATCCTCAAAAGATTGAAATATCTGTTGTTTATCCATATACTGTGACCTCTTCTAACTCATAGCGGAGACTGACTGGTTTTTCGTCCAATCGAATGGTAAGGGTATGACCCAGGATATCTAGCCCCGTCACTACCCCTTGGCCGTCCTTAGTAACAACGGTCGTCCCGACATCAGGAAACTTCTCCCGTGCCTCACGGTAAACCTCATCCTCAAAACTAAGGCAACACATGAGTTTGCCACAGGCCCCAAGATTTTTATTGGAAGCTAGAGACAGGTTTTGATTACGAACCATCTTGATGGAGACGGGTGGAAATTCACCCAGGAAGGTCGAACAGCACAGGGCCCGTCCACAAGGACCTAGACCACCATAGACCTTTGCCTCTTCACGTTGGTTGAGCTGACGCAATTCAATGCGAGCCTTGAAATGTTGGGCCAAATCCTTGAGCAAACTTCTAAAGTCCACTCGACCCTCTGCTGCAAATGAGATGTAAACGTGGCTGCGGTCAAGGGCATAGACAAGGTCAATCAACTTCATGGGAAGACCGTGCTCTGCTATCTGTCCCTTAACCCAATCAAATCCAGCTTGTGCAGCCAAAATATTATCGTGATAGATTTGGAGATCTCGGTCACTAGCTGGCCCTTTGACCCTGGCCATCTGGAGAGGAAGTTTTGCCTCATCCACCTCACGACTAGCCAAGCAAACCTGAGCCAAACGTGGGCCTTTTTCTGTCTCAATGACGACAAATTCATCGATTTCGTAAGATTGATCAGGGAGAACATAAGTTAAGTCTCCCTGTTCTTCATAGCGTACGCCTAAGACTCTTGTCATTTGAGTACCATATATTCCATTGCATTTTGAAAGCTGACATTGGCCTGCCACATGAGTCTAGCTTCATGGAGCTGGCTAAGTAAGGTAGTTTTTAGGGTTGGAGATTCGATATTGGACAATTGAATGGTCAGAATCTGAAAGAGTCTATCTTGGTCTTTCTTCTCGTTGGCTTGATTAGCCAGGCGGGCTACTTCTAGATAAGCCTGCTCCTTTGACTTCAGTAAGACTTGAACAAAGGTCTGACCAACTCCAATCAGGTCTTGAACCTTCTGGTCCTTGAAAAGTTGATCCGCAGACTCAGGACTGGTTGCCAACTCAGCCAAAATCATAGCCTGAGTTTTTAATGCACCCTGCCCTTGCAAATATTGGACTAGGAAATCCCTATTCTTGGGAAAGTGAAAGACCTGGCAGCGACTCTTGATGGTCGGAAGAACCTTGGTTTCATCAGAAGTCAGCAGAATCAAGTAGACTTCTGATTGGGGTTCTTCCATAAATTTAAGCAGGCTATTAGCCGCATTGGTGTGCATCTTATGGGCTTCTCTGATGATGAAGACCTGGGCATTGCCCTCGTAACCTGACCGCGAGAAATCTCGCGTCAGCTCACGGATAGTCTCCGTCTTGATGATAGTCCCTTGAGGCTCAACCACTTGGACATCTGCAAATTCCTGCTCTGCTATGAGCCGACAAGATCGACACTGACCACAAGGCTGACCCTCACTCTGCTCCTCACAGAAACGACTCTGAGCAAGATAAATCGCCATCTCAAAGCTGGCAAAATCCCCAGAAAAAAGATAGGCATGGCTCATCCGGCCTTCCGATAAAATCTGTTGAAAAGTCGGAAAAAGTTGGGGCTGTAGTTCCTTGAGTTCCATCCTAGGCCTCAATTCGTTGGCAAATTGCCTCAAAAGCAGCTTCCACAACCGCCTCAAGCGATTGACTTGCGTCGATAACGACGAAACGCTCTGGCTCAGCTTCTGCCGTCTCCAGATAGCCCTGACGCACCCGCTGATGCATGTCCAATTTTTCCAAATCCAAACGGTTGACCTCCCGATCAGCATTAGCTTCAATCCGAGCCAAACCAACCTCTGAAGGCACATCAAAAAGCAGAGTCAAATCAGGCTTATGCCCATCCGTCGCATAGTCATTCAACCAGGCAATGGCAGAGCTGTCAAGCCCACGGCCGTAGCCCTGATAGGCAACCGAACTATCAATAAAACGGTCCACCAAAACCAAACTCCCTGCCTCAAGTGCAGGAAGGACTCGCTCAACCAAGTGCTGGCGCCGAGCCGCAATATAAAGCAAGAGCTCCGTCTTATCATCCATGGCTGTATGGGTCACATCTAGGATGACCTCTCGAATCTTCTCTGCAATTTCAATACCGCCT
Source organism: Streptococcus caprae (assembly GCF_042649745.1). Lineage (NCBI taxonomy): Bacteria > Bacillati > Bacillota > Bacilli > Lactobacillales > Streptococcaceae > Streptococcus > Streptococcus caprae. The sequence continues at coordinate 66,595 of NZ_JBHRZV010000002.1, forward strand.
GGCTCACGTGTCGTGACAATTTCACCTTCAAACACAGCCTGTAAACGCGGGATTAAAGCCTCTAACACACTGGTCTTCCCAGCACCATCAGGACCTTCAAACGTTATCAATTTTCCCTTTGCCATCATCTATCCTTACTACTTTCAATTACCTCTTATTCTACCAAAAAATTAAGGAAAAGAAAATCAGGCAGACAGTTTTCTCCGAAGAAAAACGCTGCTGAAAAATCAACAACGTTTCTGAAACTTATGAAATAGCCTTGGCAGCCGTGCGAGCAATACTATCTACAATAACCCCTTGCGCTTCCACATCAGCTTTTAATTGGTCCAAGTCCATATCTCCATCGATTTGAATTTCAACCACAACCTTACCAGAAGGACGATTGGCAAGGACATTGCGACGGATATTGAGTCCCTTGTCCGAAATAACCTTAACCACTTTTTCAAGCACTCCAACCGTATTATCGGTCAAAATACGAACCCGAATGCCCTCTTCACCGTAGCCAGAGACTTCAAGGAAGGTTTTGAACACATCCTTATCCGTGATGATACCAACCACATATTGGCCATCAGTAACCGGCAAAACTCCCACATTATGCTTCATCATGAGGTAGATGGCATCTTCCAGGCTGGCATAGGGTTCTACAGTCACAACATTCTTAATCATGACATCGCCAACCTTGGTTTTGTTGAGCAAGTAGTTCATTTCATAAATGGACAGAGTCGTCGCCTTGGATGGACTAGCTTCAGCCAGTGTTCCTTCCGTTACCAGACCAACTAACTTGTCATGCTCGATAACAGGTAAACGGCGCAGCCCCTGTTCTCTCATGAGATCAGCAGCATGAGCCACCGTAGTTTCAGGAGAGATATAAACTACTTTTTCCGTCATAAAATCCTTAACAGCCATAGGAAAACCTCCAAAATCATTATTTTCTCTATTATATCACAAAACTAGAAAACGATTACAGATTTTTCATGGATTTTCTAAAAAATAAAAAGCCGACCGAAGCCGACTTTCACATGAGTAATTTAAGGTGTTGTTTAAAGTTTTGGTTGTCTCCAAATGTGAGTATCAATCAAACCACAGAAAGCATCAACTGAAGACACACCTGTAAATTCGGACTCTCCTGCCAGTTTGGCAACGAGGGCCGTCATGGTATTATCCATACCATCATAGGCATTGATATAGGTACCAACCTGTGGCATATCTGCCAAAGCAAAGGCATGTTGAACAGATACCACGATTGTTGGAACTTCATGGACGTAGAATGGTTGGTCGGGTGTCCCCTTGGCTGCTGGCCAGATAATCCGTTGGGTGGTTCCTCCAGAGTTGACATCAACCAAGTTGATAATCAAGTCATAGTAATCAGTCAGATTAGAAATCGGTTGTTTCTGTGCATAGACGTTGGCGATGGCTGCACCACGTTCTTCTACAGGTAATTTCATAATCCGTTCTTCGGTGGATTCCCAAACAGTTACCTCGTGACCTCTAGCTTCAAAAAGCTCCTTAACCTTGTCTGAGGCACGCTTCTTGCCAGCATTGATCATGGCACCAAAGCCACCCTTGTAGCCTTCGACATTAACAATCAAGATGCGCTTGTAGCGTTCAGGAGTTACTGGGAAGATATCTGCTTGCTTATTCTTAACCAAGGTAATAGCCTTGTCTGCTACCTCATCTGAAATAGCCTGGGCCTCCGCTGTGTGGATAAGGGCTAGCGCTTCATCCTTAGGCAACATGATTTCCTCACGACGACCTTCATAAGTATGAAGACCAAGTTTCGCCTTGAGACCCAGAGTCCGACGGAGGGCATCATGCAAGCGCTCGTCGCTCAGAATTCCCTTTTCGTAACCTTCCTTCATCCAAGCAAGATCTTCATCTGGATCGTTAAAGAAGAGGAAGAGGTCGCAACCAGCTTCAATAGCTGTCGGCAAGAGTTCACGACGTGGCATTGACGCTGTCATCCCGATCATATGAGACGCATCTGTTACGATAGCCCCATTGTAGCCCAATTCGCCACGCAACAACTCATCTAGCAAGGTCTTGTTGAGAGAAGCCGGCAACATGTCATCAAATTCACGTTCTGGATGGAGTTCCTTTTCAACATTTGGCAGGTGAATGTGACCGGCCATGATTCCTGGAAGTCCTGCCTCTGCCATTTCCCCATAGATTCGGCCAAAAGTTTCCATCCACTCAGCCTTGGTCATTGGGTTGGCTGCATAAGATAGGTGATGATCGCGCTCATCAATCCCGTCCCCTGGGAAGTGCTTGGCAAATGGCAAGATGCCATGTTCCATAATTCCTTTCATATAGGCCTTAGAAAGCTCAATCGTCTGGTCAACATTGGCACCCCAAGTTCGGTTGGCAATGATTGGATTTCGCCAGTTGCGGGTCAAATCCATAATCGGTGCAAAGGAAGCGTTACATCCCACAGCTGAAGCCTCAATCCCAGCAATACGCCCCATCTCATAGGCATAGTTAGCATCATTTGTCGCAGCAATCTTGATTTCATCCCCAACTTTGGTTCCATCTGTGACAGCTCCGTCTCCGCCTGCCTCAGTGTTGGCAGCAATCAGCAAAGGAATTTTTGACTTGGTTTGCAGGATATGGTTTTGGTCCCAGACTTCTGAAGAGGTTCCCTTGTTATAGCGGACAGCACCGATATGATAGGTATTGAGTACATCAGTCAAATACTCTTCCGTACGGCTAGCTCCCATATTGACAAAGAGTTGCCCAATCTTTTCATCGAGCGTCATATTGGCAATGGTTTCTTCCACCCAGGCAATCGCAGCGTCATCTAACTGATAGGGTTTTTGGGTTAAATCAACTAAACGTGTCATCGCAAATTATCCTTTATCTAAATTATCCCAGAAACGACTCTTATAGGTCGCTTCATCATAAGTTCCGGCTACAAACTGCTCAGCTTGACCTTCCAGCAAATCTGTCCATGAGGCTTCTTCGTCTCCAACCATAATCGGATAGAAACGCACACCATTCTGCTCGGCAGCAGAGCAGTCACCAGGAGAGTCGCCAATCATGAGTAAATGGTCTGGTTGGTCGACTTTGGCTAATAGCTGAGCTATTACATCTTCTTTTTTTCCACGGTCTTGGCAGTAGAGATCAGTGACGTAGTCCAGAAGCCCCTGGTCACGCCACTCTTCTTCCACCGCTTCACGGTTGGCAGAGCTGACCACATAGACCCGACCCAGTTGGCTGAGTTTTGCCAGACCTTCCTTGGCTTTTGGAAAGGCAAGCACCTCACCCTCATAGCCTTTGATGTGGGCATTAACATCATTGGACCAGGCAAGTGCCGCCTGCAAATCTGAACTATCCTGCTCTGCTATTGCTGCCTCAAGGGAGGCATTGGAGAGAGAATCTGTCGTCTCAGCCCACTCAACCAAACGGTCAATGTTTGGTACACCAGCAGCCTTGAGAGACATCACAAGTCCGGTAAATCGGTTGACGCCCCGTGTCCGAGAGTAGAGATTGAGTTTTTCCCAGTCCTTTTGAAACTGCTCTGGATTCTCAATTGGAAAGTGCTTGACGATGAGCGGTCCAAAGAAGAGTTCATGCTTGTAGGTCATGGTATCCATAGCACAGCCATCGGAATCCACACAGAAAAGATAGTTTGTCGTCATATTAGACTCCTGAATAAGCTGAGAAACCACCGTCGATTGGCAGAACGACACCATTGACGAAGCTAGCCAAGTTTTCATCTGCCAAGAAGAACACACCACCGATTAATTCTTCCGTTTCGCCGAAACGTCCCATTGGGGTATTGCGGAGGATTTTCTCTGCACGGGCTGATGGTGTACCGTCTTCGTTAAAGAGTAGGCCACGGTTTTGGTTAGTTACCAAGAAACCTGGAGCAATCGCATTGCAACGGATGCCAACTTGTGAGAAGTGAACCGCCAACCATTGCGTGAAGTTACTGATGGCTGCTTTAGCGCCTGAGTATGCCGGGATTTTTGTCAATGGTGTATAGGCATTCATACTTGAAACGTTGATGATGTTGGCACCTGGTCGACCGACCATGTCTTGCGCAAAAACCTGGGTTGGTAAGAGAGTTCCCAAATAGTTGAGATTGAACACAAACTCAATCCCAGCCTTGTCAAGGTCAAAGAAAGTTTTTGTACCTTCTGGTAGGTCTGTCGTGTGGAATTCATTGTCTGTCGTCGCACGTGGGTTATTACCACCTGCACCATTGATGAGGATGTCACATGGACCAAGGTCAGCCAGAACAGCTGTACGAACTTCTTCTAAGTTTTCTTTCTCAAGAACATTAGCCTTGTAGGCTTTAGCAACGCCACCGTCTGCAACGATTTCATCCACAAAGACTTGGGCAGCATCTTGGTTTAGGTCAAGAAGGGCGACCTTGGCCCCTGCTTTAGCAAATTCCTTGGCCATGTAACCGCAGAGGACACCACCTGCACCAGTAACAACAACAACTTTATCTTTAAATTCAATGACTTTTGACATGGGTTTTCTCCTTTGTAAATTCAGGTTTTGAGTTTTTATAGGTGTTTTTGCCTTGATAATTCGTGATTATTTATTTCCAACTGTCTTTGCCTTAATGCCAAAGTCTGGCGTCTTACCAGCTGCACGCATGTTGGCTTCGTAAAGGCCGTTGAAGTAGGTTGCTCCGAGAGCTCGGTCATACAAACCATAGCCAGGAGTCTTGGTTTGGTCACCCCAGATACGACGACCATGGTCAGGACGTAGGGCTCCTTGCCAATCATAGTCCACCAAGAGTTTGATCACAGCGTTCATATCAATATCTCCAGCAGAGGATAGGTGGGCTGTTTCTTGGAAGCCCCAATCTCCAGCGGTCACATTACGAGTGTGCATGAAGTTAATGCGTTCACGCTTAAGGGCGTATTCATGAATGGCCAGAACATCATTGGCTGGGTCTGAAGCATATGAACCGACACACATGGTAATGCCGTTATATGGTGAATCATAGATATCAAGGAAACGCTCTACTGATTTGAGTCCAGTAATGATTCGAGGCAAGCCGAAGATACCATACGGTGGATCATCAGGGTGGATGGCCATTTTCACACCTGCAGCCTCAGCTGTTGGCATAATGGCCTTGATGAAGTATTCCAGGTTTTCCCAGAGGTCTTCTTCCGTAATGTTTTGACGGTAGTTTTCGATGATGGCCTTCATCTCTTCTTTTGAGTAAGAAGAGTCCCAACCTGGCAGGTTCAAATCATCTGCAACTGGGTCTACATCTTCTAAATCAGTCTTGAGAAAGGCAAGTGAAGTTGTCCCATCAGGGAGCGGATGATTGAGGTCTGATCGCGTCCAGTCAAAGACCGGCATGAAGTTATAACAGACAACAGGAATACCAGCGGCACCGACGTTTTTAATGGATGTCTTGTAGTTTTCAATCAATTCATCGCGATTAGGTTTCCCCTGCTTGATATCCTCATGTACTGGAATGGACTCAATGACTGTAATTTCAAGCCCAGCATCCTCGACTAATTTTTTAAGTTCCAGGATATTTTCCAAAGGCCAAGCCTGACCAACAGGCACATCATAAACAGCGGTAACAATTCCCTGCATTCCAGGGATAGCTTTGATTTCTTCAAGCGTCACGGGATCTTTTTTCCCGTACCAACGGAAAGACATTTTCATGAGTTTTCTCCTTTAATTTTGTGACTTATTTTTTGAAAAATTGCTGAGCATTGTTATAGCAAATATCTTGGATAAAAGGTTTGAGCAGGCTATCGTCATTGGGAATTTCTTCTGTTTCAACCCACTCACCGATAAAGCTCGACAGAATGCGACGGAAGTAATCGTGGCGTTGGAAGGACATGAAACTTCTAGAGTCTGTCAACATTCCGATAAAGTTGGCCAAGAGCCCTTGCTCCGCATAATGTGTCATCTGGTCCAACATTCCAGTTTTCGTATCATTGAACCACCAACCAGCACCGAACTGTAACTGACTCAGTTGGCCACGATTGTTTGCTTGGAAGTTAGCCAAAGTATTGGCCAGCAAGACATTGTAGCTTGGATTGAGCGTGTACCAGACCATCTTAGGTAACTGGTCTGTACTTGCCAAAGCATCGAGAAAACGATTGAGATGGTCCGCCAGGTCAATCTGGTCTCCCATTGAATCAAAGCCACTATCCGGTCCGAGCTGGCTATAAAGTTTGCTGTGGCTATTGCGGACTGCACCAAAGTGAACCTGCGTCACCAAACCATGCTTATGGTAGAGTCTGCATAGCTCCAAATAGATACCGGACTGCCACTGGGATTTTTCAAGAGCTGTTAAGGCTTGACCAGACAAGGCCTTGGTCAAGATGGCATCTAAATCTGATACCTCTGTTGCCTGATATTGCACAGCTCCAAAGCTGATGTCAGATGCCTGACAGCCATGCTCTGCAAAATAAGCGATACGATCATCCATTGCAGCGACAAAATCTGCAAAACTTGCTATCTGACGTCCTGTTTTCTGAGCCAATTTTTCTGTGAAACTTGCAAAGTTAGCGTGAGCCACGAAAGCCTCATCTGGTCGGAAGGTCGGAGCCACTACCACATCAATGGAGGCATCAGCTGCAATTTTTTCATGCCAGACCAAATCATCCAAGGGATGGTCAGTTGTCCCAACAAAGCGAACATTAGATAGTTCCAACAGGTAACGTGGGCTAATCTTGCCCTGAGCTAGGATACTATTTAATCTCTCGTAGAGACTCTTCCAGTTCTCAGCCTTGATGACTTCATCGATACCAAATACAGTTTTCAACTCCAAGTGGCTCCAATGGTAGAGGGGATTACCGAAAGCTCTGCTAACAGTTTCAATCCACACGCGGAATTTTTCCTTTTTAGGGGCATCTCCCGTGATCAACTCTTCCGCTATGCCATTGGCCCGCATCAGACGCCACTTGTAATGGTCGCCATCCAGCCAAAGATCCACAATGTTTTCGTAAGGTTTGTCTTCAAAAATCGCCTGCGGATCCAAGTGACAATGAAAATCGTAAATCGGCATATCCTTAGCAAAGGTATAGAGATGCTTGGCCGCATCACTCTTTAGCATAAAATTTGAATCATTAAAAGTCATCTTATCCCTCCACTGCTGCCATAAAGTCCTTGGCAAAGGCTGTCACACTGGCATAACCTTCAGTCGCCACCTTAGCACTCAAGGCCGATCCTACACCAACGGCACAGGCACCAGCTGCCTTCCAGCTAGCAACATTCTCTATAGAAACACCACCTGAAGGCATCAAGTCCACATTGGGAATAGGACCATGAATATCCTTGATAAATCCTGGTCCCAAGCTACCTCCTGGGAAGAGCTTGATAATTGGACACCCCGCCTCCATGGCCGTCACAATCTCAGTTGCTGTCGCACAACCTGGGAAGTAGGGAACCTTTGATGTTTTTGCAATCTCTTGAATCTCTGCTGAAAAATGCGGACTCACTAGAAAGGCTGCTCCTACTCCTACGGCCTCTTGAGCTAAAGCTGTCGTCATCACTGTTCCAGCACCGATAACAACTGTGTCATCTGATGAATATTCATTAGACAAGATTCGGATAACCTCACTAGCATCAGGTGTCGTATAGGTAATTTCAATATTTTTGATACCTCCAGCTATGGCATGGCGTGAGATTTCTAAGGCATCTTCAACAGATTTCCCGCGAATAACAGCGAAGGCGTAATTCTCTTTTAATTGTGTTAACATCTGATCTCCTTTTTCTGCTTAGAATTTAGAAAACGATTTCTTTATGGTTTTATTGTATCATTCATCAGATGACTTTTCAAGCATTTTGCTGATTTTTTTAAAATTTTTTCTATTTTTCCTCAAATTCATCTGATAAATCAACAAAACCTCTGATGATTCTTATCATCAGAGGTCATTTCTTATTTTTCAAAGCCTGTACTTACAGACAGAATATGGCGTAGCATGGCATCATAGGCCTGGGTACTATCTCTTGCTACAACTGCTTCAAGTATTTTACGGTGGGCCACTCGGCTATCTTCCCGCAAATCTTTCCCTTTAAAATCACGGTTAATAAGACTAATTGATTGATGAATAACCGGCAATAAGCTATCCAAAGCTAGATTCCCACTCATCTTGGCCAATTGAGAGTGTAGTTGAACATCCAACTGAACGTGGTCATCTGTTCCGTTATCATAGGAGAATTCGATAGCAGCCACCAAACGCTCCAACTCTCGACAGTCCTCATCAGTGGCAAATTGAGCAGCCTTTGCAGCAACTCTAGGCTCCAAAAGCATACGAATTTCAAACAAATCCTGGGTCAGTTTGTAGGTATCTTTAATAAAAGAAAATCCAAGTGGATCGTCTGCTACTCCCTTTTTCCCACTGACATAAGTACCTGAACCCTGACGGACTTCAAGAATATTCCGAGCTGCCAAGCGACGGACAGCCTCACGAACAGTACTTCGACCAACCTCGAGGGTCGCAGCAAGGTCATATTCGTTCGGCAAGCGGGTTCCTGGTTCAAATTGATTATCAACAATATATTCTACCAAACGTTCCGCCGCTAGTTCTGCTAACGGCAACGATGACTTTTTCATCTGTCGCTCCTCACTCTTTTAAACTTATTTTTCTTATTATATCGAATTTTAAGGGCCATTTCAACGGATTGCATACAAGGCTCTCACATAAAGTGAGAGCCCTTCTATCGATTTTAACACTCCGAACTAGTTCTTATAACCAAAGTTTGGAATATGGGTCCAACGGTCTTTGAAGAAACGAACCACCTGTTTTGGATCACGGCTCCGGCTAAAGAGACCCTTGTGATTTCCTTTTACACGAATCAGGCTGACATTGGTCTCAAAGTCTGCAAAGTTCCAAACCTGTTCTCCTACGAAATAAGGCAAACTGTCAAAGACCTCATGATTAGCTGCATAGTAATCACACTGGTATTCTTCTGTATAAGGAATGTCCCAAAGCGAATGGTAGCCTGGTAGCGTATCGGCACCATACTCCGTAAACATGATAGGTTTGTCTGGATACAAGCGGTGCCACTCTTCTAATTCTTCACGAAGATGAATTTTTGCATCTTCTAAGGCTGCATGGTCCTTGTACCAACCATAGTAACGATTGAGACAGATAACGTCTAACAAATCTGCCACCAAATCAATGTTTGGAGTTGCCATCATGATATTGACCAAGGTCACTGGACGAGACTGAGGATCCAAATCACGATAAAGCTGAATCAAAGGCTCAAAGTATTCACGCGCACCTGCCTCATGGGATGACGGTTCATTGGCAACTACCCACATGACTACACAGGCGTGGTTTTTATCGCGCTCAACCAATTCACGAATGGCTTGTTCATGAGCATCTTTTGTATCCATGACACTCCAAGTATTCTGATCTTCTATTTTACCATCAATCATATCGAGAGAGGCCGTGAAATTATTAAAGAGACCAACTGCAGGTACTTCATCAATAACAACAATACCCATTCGATCTGCAAGACGCATCATCTCCTCTGAATAAGGATAGTGGGATGTTCTAAAGGAGTTAGCGCCGATTCCCTTAAGCAAGTTCAAATCCATCAGGTTAGCTGCCTCATTAAGCCCACGACCATTGATATAAGTATCTTCGTGTTTGCCAAAACCTTTAAAATAGAAGGGTTGATCATTAATGAGGAACTTGGCATCCTTAACCTCAACCTTACGAATACCAAACGCCTCATCGTAGCTGTCCACCAAAGTCTCACCGTCAAACAACTCTACTCGACAGGTATAGAGATAGGCCTGCAACGGTTGCCAGAGATGAACATCTTCCACTTTCAAATCGTGACCAGCAGGTCCACTTGCAACAAGTTGTCCTTGTTCATCAATGATGGTTACGCGGGTAGCAATAGCAGAGCTGGTCTTGACATCTGTGTGAACGACTGCTTGAGTCAGGTCCTCGGACAGGTCATAGGTAATGGCAATATCCTCGATATGAACTTTCGGACGTGTATATAATTTAACTGGACGATGAATCCCAGCATAGTTGAAGAAGTCAAAATTCTCCCGAACAACCTTCTTGACCTGTCCATCAGCCAGAGTCTTCTCAGAATAATTACCAACAGGCAGGCTAGTGTAATCCAATACATTGTTGGCACAAATGGTCAACACCAAGGCGTCTTCTTGTAAAAATTCTTCCGCCACAAGCACCTCAAACGGTGTAAAACCACCCTTATGCTCAGCAACCAGTTGCCCATTGAGGTAAACTCGTGCCTGATGGGTGACCGAACCAAAACGAAGCACTGCTTCTTCATGATCAGCTATAACAGGCAAATCCAAGGTCCTCTCGTACCAGTTGTCACCGATAAAGAGACGCTTGTCCTTGTCCACCAAGACATCATTAAAGGAGGTTGGAACCACCATGAGTTCGCTGGCTGGATCTATTGCTAGACTAGCTTTCTTACTTGGAGTATAATCCCCTTGTTTAAAATTCCACAGACCATTAAGGTCATAGACTTTACGGGTTTTGGATAATTGTGGATATAGCATTGTGTTCCTCCTTAACGTTTAATGTCCTGAGCACCCTTGTTCATAAGCTGCTCAATATCTTTTTTAGTCACGATGTTAATGTCACCCTCGATGGTGTGTTTAAATTTAAAACTAGCCATGGCAATTTCTAGAGTCTGCTGAGGAGAAGAGTTTTCAAGCAGACCATAGATAATCCCTGCAGTGAAAGCATCTCCTGTTCCTACGCGGTCCAAAACTTGAATTGCTTCGCGGTCTGTTTCATGCAACTTCTGCTCCTGACCATCATAGAGATAGGCCTTGAGGATATACTCATTAGTAGCCCCAATCTCTCGCTCCGTAAATGCAATGGTCTTTAATTGGTAGCGCTCTGCCATTTCTCTAAGAACCTCAAGTAAAATCTCTCGGTCCCGATAAGGTCTAGTCAATCCTAGGCTATCCTTCAAGTCCTGACCATCATCCATCAGAAGAGACAGGGGTTCAAGTCCAATGCAGACATCTGCTAGGGCTACTAGCTTAGACAGAGACTGACGCGCCTGCTCGAAGGACTCCCACAGACTTTCCCGGTAGTTCAAGTCAAAAGAGATAGGAATTCCCCTAGCCTTTGCCTGGGTCATTAGTTCAAGAGCAATCTGGTAAATCTCAGGGTTGAGCGCCACCGTAATGCCACTAATATGGAGCCAAGACATGTCCTGACAAATCGCCTCCACATCATAGTCGGACAGTTTAGATTCATAAAAGGCAGAATACTTGCGATCATAGAGAACACGACTGGTCCGCAGTGAAAAACCTTTCTGGTAATAATAAATTCCCAAACGCTCACCTTTTTTTAGCACCTGATCCTGACCAATCTGATGAGCAAAGAGGAAAGACTCCGCCATATGCCCCAAATCATTATCGGGAATTGCAGAAACCAAGGAAACAGGATAACCCAACTGCCCCAGCGTAGAAAGGACATTGAGCTCAGAGCCACCAAACTGACAATCCAGGGTCGTCGCCTGGGTTAAGGTTTGGTGCTGGGGGGGCGATAATCTTAACATGATTTCGCCAAAAGCGACAATTTTCAAGAGGACACCTCCTTTTAGTTACGTTAGGTTTAGTGTATAATGCCAACTTTTTTTGTCAATTCCACTCCTAAATCAAAGACCCCACCACCATGACAAGCGATAGAGCCTTTTGAGCTATCAGGTTAGTTCTCATCTACAGGGTATTGTGACAAGTCTACATAATCCATATCTGATAGCGGAACATTTTTAGCAATGTCTTGAACCCGCTCAATATCTTTTGCGGCTTTCATGGCATGAATTTTCTCTTGCACACGAGCCATTTCTTGGTCATCAAGTTTGTAGAAACGCATCATAATTAGGGATGTAATTGCTGCAACAAACGGAATAACTGCAATCAGGAAAATCGTTGCCATTTTAAGTTCTGAACTAAAAGCTGTTTCTGCAGTTGGATACTCTTTAGCAAAACCAACTGTCGCAAGAACTGCACCTACAACCATCGGAGCAAATGAGGAAGCAATAGAATCGGTTAATGAGAAAATGGTCCCAATCATTCCTGATAAATAACGTCCTGAAACTGAAGTTTCATAGTCTGTAATATCTGCTCCCATTGTTAAAACTAAACTTGAAGGAGCTGATGAGGAATAACGTGCCAAGATATAGGCAAGTGTAAAGCAAATGGTAAAGAGATTAAAACTTGTAAGATCAAGACTTCCAGGTTTAGCAGTCCATAAGAGGAATCCAAAACCAAGTAGACCAATCAAGCCCATCTGTAAAGCTAAAACATAAGAGAAGCGCAAACCTTTTTTACGTGCAATGGCTGAATAAAGGATATTAACCAAAACTCCAGGAATAATCATCATCAAAGAAAATTGACCAGATAGAGCATAGTTTCCAAATACAATACCAAAGAGCATTACAGTTACTACAGAATCTCCAAAGAGTTGAGCTAAAAATTTGATCAAGGCTGCTGATAGTGATAAGACCTGTAAAGGCTTGTTCCCTTTAATGACTTGCCAGTAATCTTTCATTGAAGTCTTTTGAGTTTTTTCCTCGCCCAAGCCAAAGAATCTTTCGTTATCTTTTTCCCAAATTCCAATGATAGCTACCACAGCAAGCACTGCTGAGATAATAATTGTTCCATAAATAAGTACATTAAAGAATTCTGGAGTAAAGTTTCCAAATTTTGGAATTAAAAACTGAGCAACAACAACCTGACCACCTGTCATGAGAGTTGTCGTCATTACAGCATCAACCATATTAAAGATTGGACGTTGTTTAGGATCATTGGTTAAGGCTGTCTGACCTGCCTTAGTAATGGTTTGTTGTAGAGAATAACCAATTTTGTGGATAATCAAAACAATTACAAATAGAGGTAAACGGAGCCCTTCAGCAACAAGATTCAAATTGAGCATAAAAATCATTGAAAGAGCTGTTATGATATTACCTAGTACTAAAATAGGACGATATTTCCCAAATTTAGTGTTAGTCTTATCAATCAAGACACCAATAGCTGGATCAATAAAGCCATCGAAAATACGAATATAACCCATCAACTGACTAACAAAGATAGCTGCTAGTCCAAGCACCCCTGTTGAGAGATAGGTTACGAACATAAAAGCAAATAGATAAATGTTTGTCGATGTATTATTCATTGCAAACATGACAATTTGCCAGAGTTTCGCACGGTTATAAGCAACATTTTCGCTGCGATCTACTGTTTTTTGACTCATAAGAGCCTCCTCCTTAATCTCGCTATTTGTAAGCGTTTTTCTTTTTACTCCCTTATCTTACTATTCATCTGATGTTTTGTCAACCATTTTTTAAAAATAATTTTATTTTCCTTATTTTTTTCCGATTTTTAGAAAGAATTCATCTGATTATTTTAACCATTATCCTTTAATTCATCTGATTATTTCTATCTTTTTTGACAATTAAAAATCTCTTCTCGCTTCTAAGCAAAAAACCGCCTGCCGGCGGTTCCTGTTCCCCGATTGAAATCGTCCATTGGATCTCAATAAAGCAGAAAAGCACCTCACGGTGCTTCTCATTTCCAACTTGAAACAGCCTACCCGTAGATTGTAGTAGCAGAAAACCGCCTGCCGGCGGTTCCTATTTCCAACCTAAAAGGTCCAACGGACCTTTTTAGCCACCCAGGTATGCTTTTTTGACTTCTTCTGAGGCGAGGAGTTCTTGGCCTGTACCTGAGAGGACGATTTTTCCTGTTTCAAGGACGTAACCGCGATCTGCAATGGCAAGGGCCTTGTTGGCGTTTTGTTCAATCAAGAGAACGGTTGTCCCTTGTTTTTGGATATCTTGAATAATATCAAAGATTTCTTGGATGAAGATTGGAGCCAGTCCCATAGATGGCTCATCGAGAAGTAGGAGTTTTGGTTGACTCATCAAGGCACGTCCCATGGCAAGCATCTGTTGCTCACCACCAGAAAGCGTTGCTGCATCCTGATTTTTACGTTCTTCCAAGCGTGGAAAACGTGCGAAAATCTTTTTGAGATTGGCTTGGTTTTCTTCACGGTTATTTTTTAGGAAGGCACCCATTTCAAGGTTTTCCATAACGGTCAAGCCAGAAAAAACATGGCGTCCTTCTGGTACTTGGGCCAAACCGTCGGCCACGATTTTACGGGCAGGGACTTTTTGGATTTCATTCCCAAGATAGGTAATCTTACCAGATGAAGGGCGGACCAGTCCAGAAATGGTTCTAAGAATAGAAGTTTTTCCAGCTCCGTTAGCTCCGATGAGGGTCACAACCTCTCCTTCATTTACTTCAAAGGAGACATTCTTGACCGCTTCAATGACGCCATAATGAACGGATAAGTCTTCAATTTTCAACATTGACATTAGGCTTCACCTCCCAGATAGGCTTCAATTACACGTTTATTAGTCCGTATTTCTTCTGGTGTACCATGCGCGATTAGGCGACCGTACTCCAACACGTAAATCCGCTCTGTTACTTCCATAACCAGGCTCATATCGTGTTCAATCAACATGATAGTAATATCAAACTGGTCTTTAATTTGACGAATCAATTGGGTCAATTCAGCCGTTTCTTGAGGGTTCATTCCTGCGGCCGGCTCATCCAAGAAAAGGATTTTTGGTTCAGTTGCCAGAGCCCGTACAATTTCCAAGCGACGTTGTTGTCCATAGGGTAAGTTTTTGGCCAAGGTGTCTGCACTACCATCCAAATCAAAGATCTTTAGGAGTTCAAGAGCTTTCTCTTTCAACTCAACTTCATTCTTATAGTAGGCTGGTAGGCGGAAAAATGAAGCGAGGACATGAGACTTGTGATGGTTCCCTAGACCAATTAGGACATTTTCCAAGACCGTCATATCTTTAAAGAGACGGATATTTTGGAAGGTCCGTGATAGGCCCAAAGCCGCAATCTTAGACGGTGCTTTGCCATTTAACAAGGTATCATCAAGTGTGACAGTGCCTTCACTTGGTTCATAAACCCCAGTCAGAAGGTTGAAGAGGGTTGTTTTCCCAGCTCCGTTAGGTCCGATCAAGCCAACCAGTTCTCCCTTATGAAGTTCCATGGTCACATCACCAACCGCAGTCAAACCACCGAAGTTTTTAGTCAAATTTTTAACATCAAGAAGTGCCATTAGTTAGTGCCCTCCTTCTTTTTAAAGAATTTTGAGAATTCCAATTCCTTGGTTCCCAAAAGTCCGCCTGGGCGGAAAATCATCAGCAAAATCAAGGCTAATGAGTAAATAATCATGGAAATATCTGAGAAGTTTTTCAGGTAGACATTGAGGATACCTAGCAAAATCGCAGCTACGAAAGTTCCTGTCATAGAACCCAAACCACCCAAAACGATAATAATCAGAATATTTACAGTTGTCATGAAGGCAAAGTCTTTTGGAACAATAGTCCCAACGTAGCCAGCTTGGAGGCCACCTGCAATTGCTGCTGTAACAGCACCGAAGACAAAGGCAATTACCTTCATTTTAGTTGGGTTTACCCCAACAGACTCCGCCGCAATTTCATCTTCACGAACCGAAATCGTTGCCCGTCCAATTGGACTACGCAAGAAGTTCAAGGTAAAGATTGTCGTAATCACAACAAAGACATAAACCAATTGCCAGCTGGTGAAGAGTGGTATAGACATAATCCCACGAGGACCGTTGGTCACATCACCACCATTGACAATCAAGATACGGATAATTTCAGATACACCAAGCGTCGCAATAGCAAGGTAGTCTCCCTTCAAACGAAGGGTTGGCATACCGACCATAAAGGCCACCAAACCAGCCAAAACCATCCCGATAATCAGGGCTAAGAAAAATGTACCGTAGTTAGGACTGCGAGTTCCCAAAATCCCAACAGCGTAGGCTCCAATAGCCATGAAACCAGCGTGGCCCAGAGAAAACTGACCTGAGAAACCTACGATGAGGTTAAGCCCAACCGCCATAATAATGTTAATCCCAATCTGTTGAACAATTTGGATATAGTAGGCATTGAGAAGTCCCGTTGATACCATGGCCTGAATGAGGATAAATCCTGCTGCTAAGAAGGCCAACCAAACAAGATTTGCTTTTAAATTTTGTTTCATCCTTACACCTTCTCTTTCACATTTTTGCCGAGAATACCCGCTGGACGAACCAAGAGGATAATAATCAAGACAAAGTAAACAATGGCATCACGGAAATCAGACAGTCCAATTACAGTCGCAAATGTTTCCAAAATACCGATAACAAATCCACCCAGGGCAGCACCAGGAATAATACCAATACCACCAAGAACGGCAGCGACAAAGGCCTTAATACCAGGTGTCATCCCCATCAGAGGCTGAATGGAGTTATAGTAGAGTCCAATAAGAACACCAGCAGCACCCGCCAAGGCAGAACCCAGAGCAAAGGTAAAGCTGATAGTCGAATCTACGTTAATCCCCATCAATTGAGCTGCGTCGCTATCAACAGAAACCGCCCGCATGGCTTTCCCCATCTTGGTTTTTTGGACGATAAATTGCAGAGCAACCATTAAGAAAATAGAGATTCCCAAGATTAGGAGCTGGATATTACTGATGGTAATCGGACCAAGGTTAAAGTTAACCGTTTGAATGGCCTGAGGAAAGGCACGAACATCCGCTGAGAAGAAATAAACCATGGTATATTCCAAGAAGAAGGAAACCCCAATCGCCGTAATCAAGGCTGCAATCCGAGTCGACTGCCGTAAAGGTCGATAGGCTAGGTACTCAATGACCATCCCCAGACAGGCCGTCAAGACCATGGTCACTGGGAGGGCAATGAAAAATCGTAGGGTCGTATTTTCAATAAAGGTCATGGTATTGATCAGATAGTAACCTAAAAAGGCCCCAATCATGTAAATATCCCCATGAGCAAAGTTAATGAGTTTGATAATCCCGTATACCATGGTATAACCGAGCGCAAGCAGGGCATAAACAGAACCGAGAATCAAACCATTGACAAGTTGTTGGAGCATGTGTTCACCAAACTTTCTAATATAATCAATAGGTTTTACACACTTTATCATCACAAGGCTACTGCCTGAAACGAGCATTTCAATACTTTTAGCCTTTTTAGATTTTAAGTGAGTGTTTTTAAAAATAAAGCAATCTCCATTATATGAAAATTCTGCAACTTTTTCAAGCCTAATGGCAGAAAATCCAGAATAAACTGACAATTTCAATCAGCTATGTAAAAAGAGGGCGAACCCTCTTTTTATCATATATGATTATTTTGCAGTAACTTCATCAACAGAAGATTGTTCACCCTCTGTCAACCCTACAACATAAACTGATTTTACAACGTTGTGTTCTTCATCAACAGATGTCTTACCAGTAACTCCCTCAAGGTCTTTAGTAGCTGCAAGGTTGTCTTTGATATCTACAGAAGTTTTTGCGCCTTTTGCTGCCTCAGCTGCCATGTAAACTGAGTCGTAAGCAAGAGCAGAGAACATTGAAGGCTCTTCGTTGTACTCAGCCTTATAAGCATCATAGAATTTTTGAGCTTTTTCAGATGCTGAAGTTACAAAAGCTGAAAGGTAGTAAACCTTGCTTGCAGCAGACTTAGTTGCCAATTCAGCAAATTGTGGTGAGTCGAAACCATCTGAACCAAGGATTGGTTTGTCAATGCCCATTTCACGCGCTTGTTTTGTGATGGTACCAGTTTCGTTGTAGTAACCAGGCATGATGATAGCGTCAAAGTCTTTGTCTTTGATTTTTGTCAAGGCAGCTTGGAAGTCTTTATCACCTGAAGCAAAGGTTACTTCTGCTACGATTTCACCTTTGTAAGCTTCTTTGAAGGCATCCGCAATACCTTTTCCGTAGTCAGATGAGTTGTCATAGTAAAGGACAACTTTCTTCGCAGACAAGTTTTCAGTTGCGTAAGTCGCCATAACTTGTCCTTGGTATCCATCCGTAAAGGTAGTACGGAAGAAGTACTCTTGAACATTACCTGATGAATCTTTAACCAAGTCTGTTTGAGTTCCTGAAGGTGTGATCATCGGAACAGCTCCAGAAGTAGCTGATGAAATCGCTGCACCTGAGGCACCAGATGTTGCAGGACCTACGATAACGTTAGCTCCTTCTGAGATAAGGGCAGTTGCGTTACTTGCAGCTTCTGCAGTCTCAGACTTAGTGTCTTTTGAGATGACTTTGATATCTTTACCATCAACACCACCAGCAGCGTTAATTTCTTTTGCAGCTAGTTTAGCTCCTTTTTCCTCAGTTTGACCGTATGAAGAAACCTCACCAGACAATTCAAGGTTAAGACCGATAACCAGTTCGTCACCGATTTCAGTACCAGTAGCTGAAGAATTAGTTGTAGAAACGTCTGAACATGCTGCTAGCATCACTGATGAAGCCAAGGTAGCAAATGCTAAAACGAGATTGCGTTTTTTCATGAGATAACTCCTTAAAAATTTCTTAATTTTTTGACTATGCTACCTAATATACGGAATTGTCTGAAAATTGTCAACCCCTAAGCCTCATTTTCTTCAAAATTTTCTGATTTTTCCAACTGCAGGAGATTTCCAACAAAATTTTGGTCGATGGTATCCAGTTCAGAGACACGCACTTTTTTAACATACTTAAGCTTGTTCAACTGGGCAACCGTTTCTTGGACTTCCCCTGCTGGTAAATAAAGTAATAAGTACCGCATCCGTTTGGATTGGTAAATCAAATCTCCAAACTTAGCGATTTTCCGCGCATCACGGTTATAGTATAGGTAAACAAATAGGCCTACACGATTTTCTTTTTCAAACATATCTTTCCTCATTTTTAATTTCATTTGCCTCTCGGATACTTGTTCCACCCTTATGATGATTCGGGCGTCTGGCTGTTAGTGGAAGTCCTGTATCAACGAATATGGTCTCTGAGACACTGGAAACCAGCTGCTCAGTCAGTTCCGCCAAGCGCCTTTGCAAGTCCACTTCTGCTTGTCTGAAACAAACAACCTTATCATTTAGGTCTAATTCACGTTTTCTTGAGAGCAGTTCTCGCCTTTGCTGACGAACTTCAGGACGAAAGCTGGCAAATTCTTCTATGGCTTGATAGGCTTCCTTGGCTTGACCAAAATCTAGGATTTCCTGAACGAGGACATCATCTGCTTCCAGCTCTGCCTTTGCTCCCAGATAAGCCTGAACTTCTGGCTCAGCTTTTAAGGCAAGGACAATCTGGTCAATGGCTTCATCCAATTCAAAGAGAGAGGCATCAATTTTTAACATACCTCCATCATATCA
Organism: Streptococcus caprae; assembly: GCF_042649745.1. Taxonomy (NCBI): domain Bacteria; kingdom Bacillati; phylum Bacillota; class Bacilli; order Lactobacillales; family Streptococcaceae; genus Streptococcus; species Streptococcus caprae. The sequence goes on from NZ_JBHRZV010000002.1 coordinate 85,774, forward strand.
AAAAAACATGACAATCGCCATGTTTCTCAAGTCTTTATTTCAAATCATTATTAGCCATGATTTCATCAATAAAACCGTACTCAAGAGTCTCTTCAGCACTGAGCCAGCGGTCACGTTCTGCATCATGGTGAATTTTTTCAACAGTTTGACCCGAGTTTTCCGCCAAAATTTTCTCCAAGATATTACGTGTTTTGAGCAAGTGCTCAGCAGCAATGGCCATGTCAGTCTGTTGAGTACCGCCACCTGTACCACCCATTGGTTGGTGAATCATGTACTCAGCGTTTGGTAGCATGAAACGTTTCCCTTTGGCACCAGATGAGGCAATAACAGTTCCCATGGATGCTGCCATCCCCATGACAATGGTTTGAACGTCTGATTTAATAAAGTTCATGGTATCAACAATCGCCAAACCTGCTGATACAGAGCCACCAGGAGTATTGACATAAAGATAGATGTCTTTGGTAGGGTCTTGAGCGTCTAGGAATAATAGCTGAGCGATGATTGAGTTAGCCATGTTATCCTCAACAGGACCTGTCAACATGATAATACGGTCTTTCAAAAGACGGGAATAAATATCGTAAGAACGTTCACCACGGCTCGTTTGTTCAATAACTACAGGAATCATAGAATTTCTCCTCTATACAATAGTGTGTGGCTGATTGGCCACCAAGTATGAGACTATTATAGACTTTTGGTCAAAAATGGTCAAATAAAAACTTTTCAAGATAAGTCCTGAAAAGTCTTTGGGAATGACAGGCCACGAATTTTAAAGAAGTTGCCTCCCTTATTTTCATACGAAACGCCTGTATCTTGCAAATTTTAAATAAATTTCACGAAGGTCCAAGGACTTTCGGCGCTTTCCTATTTCTAGGCTCCGACCTAAATAAGTCCACTGGACTCTCGTCGCTCTCCAGTTTCAAGGCTCCGACCTAAATAAGTCCACTGGACTTATTTAGTCCCAAACAGGCGGTCACCAGCGTCACCAAGTCCTGGAACGATGTAGCCATGTTCGTTTAGTTTTTCATCCAAGGCTGCTGTATAGATGTCAATGTCTGGATGTGCTTCTTGGAGTTTTTGTACGCCTTCTGGCGCTGCAACCAAGCAGACAAATTTAATATTGTAGGCGCCACGTTTTTTCAGAGAATCGATGGCCAAAATAGCAGAGCCACCTGTCGCCAACATTGGATCCACCAAGAAAATTTGGCGTTGGTCAATATCTTCTGGCAGTTTGACCAAGTATTCAACTGGTTGGAGGGTTTCCTCATCACGATACATACCGATATGACCAACCTTGGCAGCTGGAACCAGGCTAAGCAGGCCGTCAACCATCCCAATACCCGCACGCAGGATTGGAACAATGGCCAATTTTTTACCGGCCAACTGTTTCTGTACTGTTTTAGTAATCGGTGTTTCAATTTCAACATCTTCCAGGGGAAGGTCGCGTGAAACCTCGTAACCCATCAACATGGCAATTTCATTAACCAACTCCCGAAAATCTTTTGTAGAAGTCGACGTGCGACGCAAGATAGACAATTTGTGCTGAATCAGCGGATGTGAAATAACTTGAAGTTTACCCATAAGTGAACCACTTTCTAGTTTAGTTTTCTCTATTATACCAAAAAATCCTCCAAAGAGGACTTTTCAGATAGAATTTGTTGCCTTACCGGTCAGCAAAAGTTTTAACAATACGGTCAACAGCCTCTTGGACGATGTCTGCAGGAGCTGCCGTATTGAAACGGAAATGGCACTTGCCTTCCCGTCCAAAAGTAAGACCATCATTGAGCTGGACCTTGGCCTCTTCAAGAAGGAGACGGCTGATCTCTTCATGTTCTAAGCCAAAGTCAGAGAAATCCAACCAGACCAAATAAGTACCTTCAGGCTTGAGGAACTTCAGTTTAGGCAAGTTTGCGTCAAAGGTTTCCGCTAAATAGGTGATATTGCCTTCCAGAACTGGCTTGAGTTGCTCCAGCCAAGGTTTTCCTTTTCTGAGGGCTACTTCCGTTGCCAAAAGTCCCAGACTTGACACTTCATGCTGATTGTTGACTAACTGTTGGTCCTTGAAGGTTTTTCGCAATTCAGGATTTTGGATAATAGCAAAGCTATTCTTAGTACCAGCGATGTTAAAAGTCTTTGTAGCGCTGGACAAAATGATAGCAAAGTCCTTGAATTCAGGAGCAACCGTATTAAAGGAATGGTGCTCATGACCAAACAAGGTCAAATCTTGGTGGATTTCATCAGAGACCATGAGAACTCCATGTTTCTGACAGAGACGACCAATTTTTTCTAGCTCATCACGGGTCCACACGCGCCCACCTGGATTATGGGGACTGCAGAGGATGTAGAGTTTGACCTCATTGTCAACGATGTCTTTTTCCAGTTGGGCAAAATCAATCTCAAAATGATCATTTTGAACCAGAAGCGAATTGGTTATCAGCTTGCGCTTGTTGAGCTTTACACTGCGGGCAAAGGGAGGATAGACAGGCGTGTTAATAAGTACCGCATCCCCTTCCTTAGTATAGGCCTGGATGGCCACAGAGATGGCTGGGACAACCCCCTCAATAAGGACAAGGTCCTCAGGAGAAATCGCGTAGTGGTGCTCTGCCATTTCCCAATCCACAATGGCTTGAAAGAGGCTTTCTGACGGCTCATCGTAACCAAAAACTGTACGGTTGGCAAAGCCTTGGAGGGCCTCTGACATCTCAGGAAAGACAGGAAAATCCATATCCGCGATCCACAATGGCAGAAGGTCCTTATCTTCCTTGGTTTTCAACCACTTGATAGCATTGGTTGAGAGGCGGTCCGGCAAGGTTGTAAAATCATAACGAGTCATAGTTTAACTTCTTTCTAAAGCTTGCTTAAGGTCAGCCTTGAGGTCTTCCACATCTTCGATACCGATGGAAAGGCGGAGCAGGTCATCCGTCAAACCGTAGGAGTGGCGGACTTCCGCAGGGATATCTGCATGAGTCTGGGTTGTTGGATAGGTAATTAAACTCTCTACCCCACCCAGGCTCTCTGCAAAGGTAATCAACTCTAGGCTGTTAATGATGGTTGGAATCTTAGCCACATCCTCCACCTTGATGGAAATCATGCCACCTTTGCCAGGGTAGAGCACTTCCTTAATCGCTGGATGTTCTTGAAAGAAGCTAACCAAGGCCTGAGCATTTTCGGTTGATTTTTCCATGCGGAGTTTGAGGGTTTTAAGCCCACGCATGACCATGTAGGAATCAAATGGAGACAAGGTTGGCCCCGTCGTGTTGAGGTTATAGTAAAGCTTGTCGTAAGTTTCCTTGTCACTGGTTACCACAACTCCTGCCAAGACATCATTGTGCCCTGCCAAATACTTGGTCGCTGAGTGAACAACGAGGTCAGCCCCCTGTGTGATTGGCTTTTGGTAAATTGGACTGTAGAAGGTGTTGTCGACAATCAATTTAGCTCCCTGAGCATGGGTTTTTTCTGCAACCTTGGCAATGTCATACTCAAACATAAGGGGATTGGTTGGAGTTTCAACGTAGACAATATCAGTCTCGTCAGAAATGGCTGCCAAGAGCTCTTCTTGCGTGTTCACATAAGTAAATTGGAAACGTCCTTGTTTTTCTTGGTCGTTAAACCAACGGAAGGAACCGCCGTAGAGGTCACGAACAGCAACCACCTTAGACCCAACTGGGAAAATCTCAAAGGCCAATACGATGGCAGACATGCCTGATGAGGTTGCAATGGCATAGTCGGCTTCCTCAATGGCAGCCAAGGTTTTCTCTAAGGTAGCGCGGGTCGGGTTCTTGGTCCGTGTATAGTCAAAACCAGTCGACTGGCCGAATTCTGGGTGCTGGTAGGTAGTTGAAAAATGAATGGGCGAAGCCAGGGCCCCAGTTGCCTGATCAGAATTGATTCCTGCACGGGCTAAAATCGTGTCAATTTTTAAAGTTTGTTTGGTCATCATGCTCTCCTATTTCAAAGCGTTGTCCTTATTTTACCATTTTTTAGGGTAAAAATAGCAGAATTGTCAGAAAAATTCTCTACTTTTCTTCTCTAGAAATTTACGATACAATAGAGGCATCAACTGTACGGGGACAAAAATATGACTAGATATCTCAGCAAACACGAGCAGATTTTCTTGGATTTGGAAAACGATATCCAAACAGGAAAGCTGACAAAGGGAGATAAACTCCCCTCTATCCGCAAGCTCGCGGAGACCTATGCCTGTAATAAGGACACTGTCCAGCGAGCCCTGCTCGAACTCAGACACCACAATCTCATCTACGTCAGGAACAAGAGTGGTTACTATGTCCTTGGTCAGGACAAGGCCATCAATGACGACTGGGATTTCACCCGTGATTTGGAACCTGATAAGCTCTCTCCCTACGACGACTTTCAAAAATGCCTCAACGAAAGTCTGGTTGGACGGGAGGCCTACCTGTTTAATACCAGTAGTACCAACCAGGGGCTACCCCAACTCAGCCTCTCCCTGCAAAATCTCCTAGCAGACTACCACGTCTATTGCAAGCCAGCAGATATCGTTGTAACCTCTGGAACCCAGCAGGCCCTCTATATTTTGAGCCAGATGACCTTTCCCAATCACCACCAGACTATTTTATTGGAACAGCCCACCTACCATCGGATGAACGCTCTGGTCAAATCTCAAAATCTCCCCTACGAGACAGTTACTCGCACACCCCAAGGACTGGATATGGCTGAGCTTGAGCAACTCTTTGCCAGCCAGACCATCAAGTTTTTCTATACCATTCCCCGTCTTCATAACCCTCTGGGAACTTCCCTCTCCAAGGCAGAAAAGACCAAGCTTCTGGAACTGGCTGAGCGATACGATGTTTACATCATCGAGGATGACTACATGGCTGACTTTGACAGTAGCCACGCCAGCCCCCTCCACTATTTTGATCAGAGTGACCATGTTATCTACCTCAAGTCCTTTACGACAACCATTTTCCCAGCCTTGAGAATGGCTGCTGCAGTCCTTCCCACTGTCCTAAGACAAACCTTTTTAGACTACAAAAACCTGATGGACTACGACAGCAATTTTATCATGCAAAAGGCCCTCTCCCTCTATTTGGACAATGGCATGTACAAGAAACACAGGGACCAATTGGTCAAGGGACACAGGGATAAGATACAAGACCTGCAAGCACTCTTAAAGAAATATTCTCTCGCAACAGACGTGGTCTTGTCAGACTGCAAGATTTGCCTACCAGCCAACCAGGTCAAAAAGGACCATCTCAAGTTCTACTTTGAGCCTGATCAACTGCTCCGCCATGCCTACATCACCCCAAACCCTTTGGACTACTTCCAACTCAACCTCAATAAGAAAGATAAGGACGCTCTGGACCAACAGCTCAGCCGTTATTTTGCCAAAAGTAGGCGGACGAGGCTTGTCAAAGCTGACCAATAAGTCTACAATAGAACTATGATTACACTCGAACAAACCCTAAACATTCTCCGGCAAGACCATAACTTCCGTGAGATTGTCTCTAATGGCCAATTTTTCTACAAGTGCCCGGAAAACCCAACCTTTACAAACATCAGCTACGACAGCCAGACTGCAGACAGCGAGACCCTCTTTTTTGTCAAAGGCGCCAGCTTTAAAAAAGAGTATTTGGAACAGGCTGTGGCTCAAGGCTTGACCTATTACGTGGCAGAAACTGACTATGAAGTTGGCATCCCTGCCATCATCGTCACAGACATCAAGCAGGCTATGAGTCTGGTAGCCATGGCCTTTTATGGCAATCCCCAGGACAAGCTCAAGCTCCTAGCCTTTACAGGGACCAAGGGCAAAACGACAGCTGCCTACTTTGCCTACAACATCCTCCAGCAAAGCCACAAGCCCGCCATGCTCTCCACCATGAACACGACCCTAGACGGCAAGACCTTCTTCAAGTCTGCCCTGACCACTCCTGAGAGCCTAGACCTCTATGCCATGATGGCGGAGGCTGTCTCTAACGGTATGACCCACCTCATCATGGAGGTGTCTAGCCAGGCCTATCTAGTCAAGCGGGTGTATGGCTTGACCTTTGATGTCGGCGTCTTTCTCAACATCAGCCCTGACCACATCGGCTCTATCGAGCACCCGACCTTTGAGGACTACTTCTACCACAAGCGTCTCTTGATGGAACATAGCAGAGCAGTTATTGTCAACTTTGGCATGGACCAGGCCCAAGTCGTGCTAGAGCAAGTTGCAGACCAAGACCATGACTTTTATGGCACTGGCTCTGACAATACGATTCTCGATTCGCAAGCCTTTCGTTTCACGGTGGCTGGCAAACTCGCTGGGGATTACGACATCCAGCTCATCGGCCGTTTCAACCAGGAAAATGCTATCGCAGCTGGACTGGCATGTTTGCGTTTAGATGCTAGTCTGGAAGATATCCAGACAGGGATTGCCCAGACAACCGTTCCAGGCCGCATGGAAGTCCTGACCCAAGCAAACGGCGCCAAAGTCTTTGTCGATTACGCCCACAACGGAGATAGCCTTGAAAAACTCTTGGGCGTTGTCCTGGAACACCAGACAGGTCAGGTAAGTCTCCTTATCGGAGCACCTGGTAACAAGGGTGAAAGCCGTCGGAAGGACTTCGGCCTCCTCCTCAACCAGTATCCTGCTGTCCAAGTGATTTTGACGGCAGATGACCCCAACCACGAGGACCCTGCAGAAATCTGCGCCGAAATCGCCAGCTACATGAACCGTCCCTACGCCACCATCGTGGACCGAGTAGAAGCCATCCGCACAGCCCTGGTCCAAACGACAGGGCCACAGGATGCCGTTATCATTGCCGGTAAGGGAGCTGACGCCTACCAGATTGTCAAGGGCAAAAAAGATGCGACTTACCCAGGTGACCTGGAAGTCGCCAAGAAGTATCTCTAAACATTAAAGAAAACTAGATATAGAAAAAATGCATAGAAAGGCGTTAGCAAGACGTCCATTCTATGCATTTTTGATTACCGAACTTTCAAAAGAAAAGCTAAGTATTGAGTTCCTCCCAGTCTCTTTTAGACTCATTCAAACGCTCAATAGACAAGGTAGGTTGATGTCTGCATAAGAGAATTAGTTTTATTTTTGGACACCAATTAACCAAAATAATCTTTTAGTTTTTCTTGTTCGGTCAAGGTCAACTCACGGTAGTGTCCAGGCAGAAGGTCATCTTCCAAAACAAAGGAACCAAAGGAAATCCGCTTGAGATAGGTTACCTTGACACCGTAGGCCAGGCACATTTTCTTGACCTGGTGGAAGCTCCCTTCTGAAATCGTCACATAGGCCTTGCTCAAGCCTGCTTGTGCCTCCACAATCTGTAAATCGGCTGGCTTACAAACCCGTCCCCCTTCAAAAACAACACCATCTTTGAAAAAAATCGCCGCATCCTCACCTAGCAAGCCATTGACTTCCACGTAATAGGTCTTGGTCACATGGTATTGGGGATGGAGCATGCGAAAGCCCAGGGGACCATTGTTGGTTAACAGCATCAGACCTTCCGTGTCTCGGTCCAAACGACCGACAGGGTATAGCCCAGGAACCTGATCCTCTAGAGCCAGACAATCTATGACCGTATCAAACTGGTCATCTCGGACAGCTGATACCACTCCTTGAGGTTTGTTAAGCAGAAAATAGGCACTCCCTTCAACAGTGACTTGCTTTCTAGCAACACGAATGTCCTGTAGACCAGCATCCACAATGGCATTACTTCTTGTAACTATCTGACCATCCACTGTCACCTGACGGCTTTTGAGCAATTTTTTGACCTGATTCTTTGATCCAAGCTCTGCTATTTCCAATAATTTATCCAAACGCATATCTCTAGTATAGCATCTCGAGTTCCAAATTGGAATTTCCTGCTGGTGATTGAAGTCGTCATATAGTAAATTCTCAAGTTTGTTCAAAAATATTCTCCTCTAAATCCACCTTCTTTTTTAGAATAATTATAAACTATCATCCCTTATTTTTAATCATTCTAAATATTCTTTGTAATCGTTCTAAACACTGATTTAAAAGGCTTTATTGAGATAAAAAATCTTTTTTTCTTGTTATATTTGTGCTATACTGATGATGATTTTTAATCAATTTTTTAATGAAAGGAGGTTAAATATGTCCAACATTCGTGCTGAGGGGATTCAGGTTGCCTATGATAAAAAGGTTATTATCGATGACTTGTCTCTAGGCCTTCCTCCTGGTCAAGTGACCACCATTATCGGCGCTAATGGTTGCGGTAAGTCAACCTTACTCAAGGCCCTGACCCGCATTCAAGCTATTCAAGATGGGGCCATTTTTCTGGATGGGGACTCTATTGCCCATTTACCGACCAAAGAAGTGGCTAAAAAAATCGCTCTGCTACCGCAAGTTTTGGAAGCGACGGAGGGAGTCACAGTTTATGACTTAGTGTCTTACGGTCGCTTTCCCCACCAGCGCTATCTGGGGAATTTAACAACCCAAGACCGGGAGAAAATCCACTGGGCCATGGAGGTCACAAAGACCACAGAATTTGCCACCATGGAAGTTGATGCCCTCTCGGGAGGTCAACGCCAGCGAGTTTGGATTGCCATGGCCTTGGCCCAGGATACGGATACCATTTTCCTAGATGAGCCAACAACCTACCTGGATATGAACCATCAGCTGGAAGTCTTAGAACTCTTGCAAAGACTCAACCAGGAGAATGGCAAGACAATTATCATGGTTCTCCACGATTTGAACCTATCTGCTCGATTTTCTGATCATCTTATTGCCATGAAAAACGGAGTCATCTGCTATCAAGGCAGTCCACAAGAAATCATGACATCTGATATTCTCAAGGAGATTTTTAGCATCGATGCCCAAATTATCCAGGACCCCCACAGCCAACAGCCTATCCTGCTGACCTATCAGCTACTTTAGGCTCACATCCTCATACACCATAGCTAATGACCAACCTCTTTAGCTCCCTATAGATTTAGTAAAGGAATTATTCATGAAAAAGAACTTGTTTAAGACCCTATTTGTGGCCTTCCTCGCTGTCTTTACCTTGGCAGCCTGCTCGTCTCAATCTTCTTCAAAAGAAACAACTGAGACTAAAATCTCAGCCATGCCAAAAATCGATGGCTTCACCTACTATGGTGAGGTGCCAGAAAGCCCTAAGAAAGTCGTCAGCCTAGCATCGTCCTACACTGGTCACCTTCTAGAGCTTGACCTTAACCTGGTCGGTGTGACTTCCTACGATAAGAAAAACCCAGTCCTTACAGACTATGTCAAGGATGCCGAAGAGGTTGCTGCGGCAGACCTTGAAGCCATTGCCACCCTCGAACCAGATGTTATTGTTGTTGGCTCTACGGAGGAAAACATTGAACAACTGGCAGAAATCGCCCCTGTTATTTCAATCGAATATGGCAAACGTGACTACCTGCAAATTCTTTCAGACTTCGGTTCTGTCTTTAACCAAGAAGACAAGGCTCAGGACTGGTTGGACGAGTGGGAAACCAAGATCGCTGACACTAAAAAAGAAGTTCAAGCTGTCACTGGTACTGATGCAACCTTCACTGTAATGGGTCTCTACGAAAAAGAAATCTACCTCTTTGGCGATAACTGGGGCCGTGGTGGAGAAGTCATCTACCAAGCGCTCGGTTACACTGCTCCAGAAAAAGTAAAAACAGAAGTCTTCCCTACAGGCTACCTGGCCATCTCTCAAGAAGTGGTCGCTGACTACGTTGGTGACTACGTGATTGTAGCAGCAGAAGATGATACTACTGGCTCTTCTCTCTATGAGAGTGATATCTGGAAGGCTATCCCAGCTGTCCAAGAAGGCCATGTCATCCGTGTTGACGCCAACGCCTTCTATTTCAATGATCCATTGACCCTGGAATACGAACTTGAAACCCTTCGAGATGCTATTCTTGCTACTAAAAAGTAAGCCGTCTGACCACGAGAGCTAGGCAACCTTTTCTAGCTCTCCCTATTTAGAGAGGAAAATCTATGTCTCCTTTAGACAAACATTTGACTCAGAAAAAACAGAGAGTGGAACAAAAATCGTTAACTCGCAGAGTTCGATTTTGTCGTTCCACCTCCGCAAAGTTGAGTAGGGCTGTAAAAGCTGATAAAATCAGCGCAATAGAGTCCACTCAACCACTGCGTCTAGTAAGAAACACTATAGACCATTTGAAGCCAGGGACTTTTGGCCCTGCTTCTGTTTTTTTCATCATTCTACTGCTCTTTGCATCAGGCTGGTACCTCAGTCTACGCTTTGGGGCAGTTTCTTATAGCAACGCTGACCTGATGGCTGTTCTTAAGCATCCCTTTACCAATTCAGCCAACCAAGATGTCATTATCGATATCCGTCTGCCTCGGATGGTTGCAGCCGCTTTGGTCGGGGCAGCCATGGCTCTCTCAGGCGTAATCATGCAGGGCGTAACCCGAAACCCCATCGCTGACCCTGGACTTCTGGGTATCAATGCTGGGGCAGGACTTGCCCTCATCATCAGCTATGCCTTTGTCAAGAGCCTCCATTATTCAGCTATCCTTGCAATCTGTTTCATCGGTTCTGCTGTTGCCACCATTCTGGTCTTTAGTCTGGCCTATCAACCACGCAAGGGCTATAATCAACTTCGCCTGATTTTAGCGGGTTCCATGGTGGCTACCCTATTCAGTGCTATCGGGCAGGCCCTGACCATCTATTTCAACCTATCTGGCGCCATCATCGGCTGGCAGGCTGGAGGACTGGTTCAGACCAACTGGTCCATGATTCGCTTTATCGCTCCCTTTATCCTCCTTGGAATGCTGGCAGCTCAAGCCTTCGCCCACCAACTGACTATTCTCAGCCTTAACGAGACGGTATCTAAGGCCCTGGGGCAAAAGACGTTTTTCATGACCATCAGTTTGCTTGGCATCGTCTTACTTTTATCAGCATCTGCGGTTGCCTTGATTGGTTCCATAGCCTTTGTCGGCTTGATTATCCCACACTTTGTTAAGATGTTTATCCCTCGAGATTACAGGCTTATCTTACCCCTGACCGCCTTTGCTGGAGCAACCTTTCTACTTTGGGTGGACCTGGTCTGTCGAACCCTAAATCCACCCTATGAAACACCCCTCAATGCCCTAATTTGCATTGTCGGACTTCCTTGTTTCCTCTGGTTGATTAGAAGGGGGCGTCTATGATCAGTAAACAAGTCAATGTTAAACTGATTTTCACAGGCCTCATCCTGGCTCTCGCTGTTGTCGTCATCGGTTCTCTGGCCTTTGGCTACAGCAAGTCTTCACTTTGGGATGTCATAGAAGTCCTTATCGGTCGGGCCAATAGTGGAACTGTTCTGATTATCACGCGCATCCGTCTGCCGAGAATTTTGGCCTGCCTGCTGGGTGGTGCCTCGCTGGCCTTAGCAGGGCTACTGCTTCAGACCCTCACCCGCAATCCTCTCGCAGATTCTGGAATTTTAGGCATCAACGCTGGTGCAGGAATGGTTATCGCCTGTGTCATCTCCTACTGGTCTGTGGAGAGTCGCTCAGTCATCCTAGCTCTGCCATTTTTCGCCATGCTGGGAGGAATTCTAACCATCATGGTTGTCTACCTCATAGCTCGTAAAAAGAACCACGGCATCAGTCCAATCCGCCTCATCATTACGGGGGTCGGGATTAGTTCCATGCTTTCAGGGACCATGGTCTCTATCGTGGGTAATATCGATCGTTACCGGGTCGACTATATCGTCTCTTGGTTGAGTGGCAAGGTCTCCGGGGATGATTGGACAACCCTGACGATGATTGCGCCACTATTGATCATCCTATGGGGACTGGCCTACAGTCGCAGCCGCTCGCTCAATATCATGAACCTCAATGAACAAACCGCACTGGCTCTCGGACTCCAACTGCAAAAGGAACGTCTGATTACCCTGAGTTTGGCAACGGCTCTAGCTGCCATCAGCGTGGTACTTGTCGGAAACATTACCTTTGTTGGCCTTGTGACAGGGCATATCGCTAGAAAATGGCTGGGAGGCGACCACCGCTTGACCATGCCAGCCAGTATGATTTTGGGAATGGTACTGCTCCTTATCGCTGATACTATCGGTCGGGTCCTTCTTGTCGGCACCGGAATCCCGACAGGACTCATTGTCTCCTGTATCGGAGCTCCCTACTTCCTCTATCTTATGAGCAGAGTTGCACAATAATCATGCGACATTCATTAGGCTCAACCTTGTAGAACTTCGCTTTTGAGTTCCAAGGCACACTCAAAAAGCTCTATAATCTCCTCAGAGGCGTAACCCACTACAGAAATTATAGAACTGATACTCACTCAAAATCTCAATAGACAAGGCAGGTTGACGTAGACATAAGAGAGTTAGGCAAGGAAACCTACGGACATAACATTTTGATTTTGGAAGAGTATGAAATTTTGAGTAAGTAAAAAAATCCCCTATCGCCAGTGACGATAGGGGATTTTTAATGTCTTGCATTAGCACTCTACGGGCTTATGCACCAAAACTTTCTGTCAGTTGTGGCACGACTTGTTTTTTACGGGAAACCGCACCAGCCAAGAAGGCATGGTTGTTTTCCAGAGTAAAGTTAAAGGCTGCTTCCACCTTGTCCATGTTGCTACCGAGAGCAAGGATTTCAGAGTTGGAGTTAAGAATGTCCGTAATCATCAAGACAAAGTCTGAGTAACCATTGGCAGTCATAGCTGCAGTGATGGCTGCTTCAATTTCTGCTTGGCGCACCAAGACTTCAGCGATATCAACAGTATTGACTTGCGCTACACGGACAGGATTGCTGTTGAGTTCAAAGGTTTTAGCGTCGATGTCGATCAATTCTTCTGCAGACTTGCTGGCCAAGTTTGTTCCAGCCTTAAGCAAGTTGAGACCGTACTCTTCCAAGTCAACACCTGCAATTTCAGCCAACTCAGCAGCCACTTGTGGGTCTGAAGCATGCGTTGTTGGGGATTTGAGCAAGAGCGTGTCTGAAATCAGACCTGATAAGAGCAAACCAGCAACTTCACGTGGCAAGGTCACACCAGCTTCTTTTGAGGCACGGTAGACGATCGAGCTAGCAGAACCAACTGGCTCCAAGCGCATGTAAAGTGGGTTGGCTGTTTCAAAGTTGGCCACACGGTGGTGGTCGATGACTGCCAAAACTTCCACGTCATGGATGTCTGCAATTGACTGTTGGAATTCATTGTGGTCAGTCAAGATAACTTGACTCACACCTTCTGCTACTGCTGAAGTGACCACGCGCGGTGCTGTCACACCAAAATAATCAAGGGCGAATTGGGTTTCTTCGTTTGGCTCACCAAGCAGGACTGCTTCTGCGTCGCGTCCCCAAGCTGTGCGCTCCAGGTATGCCCAGCCGTAGGCTGAAGCGGTTGCGTCTGTATCTGGATTTTGGTGTCCAAAAACTAAGATTTTTGACATGTTTACAAACCTCTTTTTCAATTATAATCATCTTATTTTATCATAAAGTCCCATTCTTGGGAATGCTACAAACTATGAAAATAAAATGAGTTAATTTACATAGTGGAAATCTCTTATAGAAGCCTCAAGAATAATTTATCTATCAACGTAACAAGTTTAATGCAACGTTTGAAAAACTCTGTGAAAAAAGGTAGAATGGATGAAAACGATTTAAGGAGACCCTATGACTTTTTCAGACTACACTTATACACGCCCTGACTACTTTGCTCTCAAGGAACAGTTGACTGACCTGACTGAACAGCTGACCCAAGCAGACTCAGCCCCAGCTGCCCTTGACATTGTCAAGACTATCACGGCTATCAATACGACCATCGATACCCAACAAACCCTCTGGTCCATCCGCCACTCAATCGATATGACGGACGAATTTTACAACCAAGAAACCAAATTTTGGAATGAGTACAGCCCCCTCTTTGGAGAGCTGTCAACAACTTACTATAAGGCAGTCCTCGATAGTCCTTACCGTGAAGAACTAAGCCAATTTCTCCCAGAGACCTTCTTCCTCCAAGCAGAAAACCAACTCAAGACCTTCTCGTCTGAAGCCATCCCCCTCTTCCAAAAGGAAAATGACTTGGTTGACCAGTACAACAACTTAATCGCTTCTGCTAAGATTGAGTTCCAAGGGGAAACCTATAATCTGGCTCAAATGGCACCTTTTGCTCAAGAAACTGATCGCGAGGTCCGTCGTCAGGCTGCTAATACTACCCTTTCCTTCTTTGAAAGCAATGAAGCTGAGTTTGACCGTATCTACGACGAACTGGTCAAGGTACGGACTGAGATTGCCCATACGCTTGGTTTTAAGGACTATGTCGAATACGGTTATGCCATGATGAACCGCTTTGACTACAATCGGGACATGGTCAAGACCTACCGCGATGAGATTCGTAAGCATGTTGTGCCAATCGTAACTAACCTGAGAAGACATCAAGCAGAACGTATCGGTGTAGACACCATTACCCACTACGATATCAGCCTTGAGTTCAAGGACGGCAATGCCAAGCCTCAGGGAGACCCAGATTTCATCGTGTCTCAAGCTCAAAAGATGTACCGTGAACTCTCGCCTGAAACAGGAGAATACTTCGACTTCATGGTCGACAATGACTTGCTGGACTTGGTCGCTAAACCCAACAAAAATAGCGGAGGCTATTGTACCTATATCGCTGATTACAAGAGCCCCTTCATCTTCTCCAACTTCAACGGCACTAGCGGAGATATCGATGTCCTGACCCACGAAGCGGGACACGCCTTCCAGGTTTACCGTTCACGCTGGATTCCAACGCCAGAATGCATTTGGCCAACCTACGAATCCTGTGAAATCCACTCCATGTCCATGGAATTCCTAACCTGGCCTTGGATGGAAAACTTCTTCAAGGAACAAGTGGACAAATATCGCTACTCTCACTTGGCTGGAACCTTACTCTTCTTACCGTACGGGGTCTTGGTCGACCACTTCCAGCATGAGGTCTATGAGAATCCAACCATGACACCAGCCGAACGCAAGGCAACTTGGAGTCGCCTAGAGGCCATCTACTTACCAGACCGTGATTATTCAGAGTCTGATTTCCTCAGTCGTGGTGGGTTCTGGTTCTGTCAAGGACACATCTTTAGTAGCCCATTCTACTATATCGATTATACCTTAGCCCAGGTCTGCGCCCTCCAATTCTGGAAACGGACACAAATCGACCAAGATGAAACAGCTTGGACAGACTATCTCCGGATCTGCGATATAGGAGGCTCTAAGAGCTTCTTACAAATCGTTGAAGCTGCCAACCTCAAGTCACCTTTCCAAGAAGGTGCCCTTAAAGCAACTGTCAATGCAGCAGCAGACTGGTTTAATGCTATCGACGATAAGGCATTGTAATATTATATGAATTAGTGACTAAAGAGGCTCCTTACGGGCCTCTTTAGTCGTTATTAACTGTTGGACTAGCAAAACTATCTTTATTCAACAGTCGTAAACTATCATCATCACTGCTTTCAAACATCAAGTTAAGCATCTCTCCATCCTGGTAGCTAAGATAATTCAATGTAACCAGCATGAATCCATCTTCAAAAACAACAACCGAATCTCCCTCTGGTTCCCCATAAGACTTCAAGATGATCTCCAACTGCTCTCCCTTTACATTTGTTTCCTCATTGGTTAGCAAAAGTTTGTCATAGGCTTCTTTGGTCCATGATTTCTGGGAGGATTTACCTTGATTAGCACATTTTTGTTTCAACAAGTTACTGGCAGTCTTCATAACCAAAACATAGTTGCCTTCCTCTGTTTCATCAAAATGAAAACTAACAAATTCAAACCGATTTTGATCATAAAACGTATAATCAAGAATAAGACTCGTCAAGCTAGATGTTCTTGTTTGAGAAAGATTATCGGCTTTTCCATAGGTCTGAATAAACTCATCAATCGTGATGTTCTTGTATGGAACCTTCATAAACTGGTCGTAAGTCCACTCTTTTGTTTTTTCTCCTTCAGCAACGGTCATATCACTCAGAGCCATTTTTAATGGCGTGGCATGTTGTTCTTGGACCGTATTAAGGTGGTACTTAAAATAAAACAAGAAACTTCCTACGACCAAAAAAGCTACAGCAAACAAGATAACACCATACTGTATTCGCTTTTTCTTAGACGTTACATCCTCGATGGCATAACGTTGCGTAATGTCTTTATCCAGTTCCTCTACAAGAGTGCCAAGGTCTTCCTCTTTTTTCATTTTGACCATACGTTTTCTCCTTTATGAGTCAACATCAAGTTTCCTTCTTGATTTTTAGTGAAAGTCAGTTCCACTTTTTCAGTATCCGATTGTTTATAAATAAGCAAAGCTGACTTACTCTCGAAAGGCTCTGATTCTCCAGATAGATAGGCTTGATGGGGGAGGCCTAGCAAAGCAACAGCATCTTGATAAGAGATTTGATTGACACTTAAAGACTCATAGTCAGCCTTTGACATCGTAAAATCTCTAGTGTCATCAACTGGATAGTCTTGTGACGTCAGCCAAGAATAATTAAGCCACTTAAAATGGTAATCTTTAGACCCTGAGACTTGCTCGAAAGACAAGAAAACAGTACTCGGAATTGGTCTTTTCTTAGAATCATAACTGATTACAAGCGTCTCCTCATAAGTTGAAGCTTGATTAGGTTTTCCATATTTTTCAATTATTTCAGTCAGATTTAAGTCGGCATCCTCTTCAAGAAATTGTTCAATCTGTTCATAGGTCCACGTAAACTCAGAACTTTCTGCATCTGCAAGAGCAATCTGTTTAGTTGGGTCAGCTGTGTTAGGCTCAATCGTGACTGTGGACCTGAGTACTTGACGAGATAAGAATGCAACACCCACTGTAATCACTGCTATCATGGTAATGATAATCCATTTTCGATACTGTTTCTGCCAATGGGAAAAGCGAGCAAATCGCTCTTCACTATCACTCTGCAACTCTATCGAAAGGTCAAGTAACCCTTCATCATCTTTCTTTTTCTTCCTTGCCATAATCCTTTTTCTCCTAAAAAAGCGAGCGCGGACTGCTCTTTAGACAGCCTTGCAGACTCGCTTAAATTTCTTTATTTGACCCCGATACGGTTACGGTACTCTTGATAAGACTCTGTATGCATGAGGGTTTTGGCATTTTGAACACGTTCGGCTGTCGGTGGCTTAACCCCCTCAAGGGTATAAGGAATGCCCAACTCACGCCACTTGAATTCTCCCATGGTATGGTAGGGGAGAATTTCAAACTTGTCGACATTTTTCAGCCCCTCAACAAATTTCCCTAGTTCAATCAAGTGCTCGTCAATATCAGTCAGGCCAGGCACAAGAACGTGGCGGACCCAGATTGGAATTCCCTTATCTGACAGATACTGGGCAAAGAGCAAGATGTTTTTGTTGGACTGGCGCGTGACAAACTTATGCTGGTCAGGATCAATTTCCTTCAAATCCAGCAAAATCAAATCCGTAACGGCCAATAACACATCTAATTTTTCCTGGTATTCAGGCGTTGGACGATAGGCAAAGCCGCAGGTATCCAAGGTCGTATGGATGCCATGCTTTTTAGCCTCGATAAAGAGGGCTGTAATAAACTCCAGCTGGAGCATAGCTTCACCACCTGAAACCGTAATTCCTCCGTTTGCTCCCCAGAAATGGCGGTATTGCATGGCTTCTCGCAAGACATCTGCCACGGTCCTTACCCTAGAATTATTGGTTTCCATTTCCCAGGTATCAGGGTTATGGCAATATTGACAGCGGAGCTTGCAACCCTGCAAAAAGATAATAAAACGGATTCCAGGTCCATCAACTGTTCCAAAACTTTCCGTAGAGTGCACCATTCCGGTTACTTGACTATAATCAATCTCTGTCATCTTCTTGGTCCATCCCCTAAGAAACCTCATGTTTTTTATGTTCCTCAAGGTCGTCCTTTCTTGAATTCAACGCCATCTTGCAAGCGTTTTATAAGTTTATTATACCATTTTTTCACATGAATAGAAGATTGTAAATCAATTTCTGAAAAAACCTGTTATAAGACAAAAAAGAGAGTGAGACAAAAATCGGTAACTCCTAGAGTTCGATTTTGTTGTCACACCTCCGCACAGTTGAGTAGGGTTATAAAAGCTGATGTAATCAGCGAATTAGAAACCACTCAACCACTGCGTCTCGCTTATTTGACGACAATAACAAGATAAGACTAGGACTTTTGTCCCAGCCTTTTAACTCATGTGTTATAGGTTAGTTTTCATCTTCTGTCGGCTCAAGGTCCTGCATGGTCACCTTAAGTTTGATAATCCGACCATCCTTGACCTTATCATTGACTATCTCAATATGCTTATCCTTGGAATCAACAGCAAAAATTTCCTTTTCCTCTTGGCTAGGGATGGATCCGATTGCCGCCAAATAGTAACCGGCCATGGTATCGACATCATCGTTTTCCAATTCCAACTCGAAGTAGTCGTTAAACTCATTGATGGTCATCGAACCAAGCACGATGTAAGTATTTGGGGCGATTTCTCGGACATACTGCTCAGCCTTGTCCGTCTCATCATCGATTTCCCCAACGATTTCTTCCAAGAGGTCCTCAAGAGTTACCAAACCAGCCACACCACCGTATTCATCACGAAGGATAGACATTTGTTTTTGAGAATTGCGGAGCTCCTTGAGCAGATCATCGACAAAGATAGTGTCCGGTACAAAGAGCGGCTCTTGCAAAATCCGGCGCAGATTAATCTGGTCAAAGCCTTTTTCGTAAGCCTCCGTCAGCAATTTCTTGGTATGAATGACCCCGATGACCTTATCCTTGTCATCATCATAGACTGGGATTCGTGAATAATTTTCCTTGAGGATAGACTTGACAATCTCTTCTGTATCATCATTAATGTCCACCATGAAGGCGTCCGTCCGAGGTACCATGACCTCACGCGCCAGCATTTCATCCAAGGAGAAAACCCCTTGAAGCATCTCAATTTCTTCCGCGTCCAGTCCCGCCTCACTCTTGGTTAGAATGTACTCAATTTCGTCCCGCGTCATCTGCTCGTCCGCATCGTCAAAATTCATCGGCGTAATGCGGCTAAGAAGATTAGTAGAAGCTGACAGCAACCAGACAAAGGGACTCACGAGTTTCCCAAGCACCACGATAATTGGTGCCGTCACCACTGCCAGATTTTCCTTGAGATTCATGGCAATCCGCTTGGGATACAGTTCCCCTAAAACGATAGAAATGTAAGTCAAAAAGAGCATGGCGCCAACAGACCCAATCGTCCTAGCTGTTGCTGTGTTTCCAAACCAGCCTGCAATGACCGTTCCCAGAGAAGCCGACAAACTCGCACCCGAAACCAAGGTGATGAGGGTAATCCCCACCTGAATGGTCGAGAGGAAATTATTGGGGTCTTCGAGAACCTTTAACAGTCTGATGTATTTCTTATCGCCCTCCTCAGCCTTCTGCTCCACTCGAGAACGGTTGAGCGAAACCAGAGCCATCTCTGTGGCTGAGAAAAATGCATTGATGAGGGTCAGAACAAGCAAAAGAACAAATTGCACCAGCAAATTCTGACTTCCAGGGTCTTCCATGATTACTCCTTATACTCTGGACCAAGGCCAGATTTTCGACTATAGTAGTCCTATTATAGCATACTTAGGGCCACTTTGACCAAATTTTTCCTCCCATCTTGTGGTATAATAGGGTTATTATTTCCTCGGGAGGTCCCTATGACACTGATTTCGATGCTCGACGTTTCCTTAACGAAAAATAGCAAAGCTATCCTTAAAGACATCAACTGGACTGTTGACAAGGGCCAGACCTGGGCCATTCTAGGGCTCAATGGCTCTGGTAAGACCAGCCTGCTCAAACTCATTATGGCAGAGTATTTTCAAAGTACAGGTCAGGTCACTGTCTTGGGCACCCAGTTTGGTCAAGGCGATATTTCAGCTCTGAGAAAGCGCATTGGAATTGTAGGTTCCTTTATTGCCGAACGCCTACCCAAATACATGAAGGCAGAGCAAATCGTCCTCACGGGTAAGTATAAGTCCAGCATTCTCTACACCGCCTATGGAGACAAGGAACTCAACGAAGCCCGGACCATGCTCGTCAGCCTTGGAGGAGAGCACCTACTCGGACGGTCCTACCACAGCCTCTCCCAAGGTGAAAAACAGTTGGTTCTGATTGCCCGTAGCCTCATGGAAGAACCTGACATTATTATCCTAGATGAGGCTACCGTTGGACTTGACCTCTTTGCCAGGGAAAAATTACTATCCCAAGTCGACCGTATCACGGATCTCCCCCACGCTCCCCTAGTTCTCTATGTGACCCACCACGCTGAAGAAATCACTGAAAAAATCAGTCACATTCTCCTGCTCAAGCAGGGACAAATTATAGCCCAAGGTCCTAAAGCAGACGTCCTCACTGTTCCTGTCCTCTCCGAATTCTACGACAATCAAGTCGACGTTATTCCCCTGGGAGACGACAGAATTTATATCAAACCGATTTTGTAAAAACAAGCAAAAACCGCCAAGCATAACTGTTAACCAACAGAAGTTAGGCGGTTTTGCTGTTATATAATTGAATGAAGAGCTTTGAGACGCAGGCAGTACTTGAGAACGGCAAGTCGAAAATAACGATGTATCAAGGTTGATTCAAATGACTATAATTTCACCCCTTGATCCGTTCTATCATCACAAGAAACGGCGGCGTGTTGATTTGGTTGAGGGGCTGGTAGAGCATGGCTGTATAGAGCGTCTGGTCCAGTTCTTTGACGAAGCCCAGTACCGCATCTTTTTCCATATCGCCACCCTCATGTCCGTAATAAATCATGATAGCGATTCGTCCGCCCACCTCCAGTAAATCACACAACTGGGACAGGGCAGACAGGGTCGTATCGGGCTTTGTGATAACAGTCTTGTCCGTACTTGGCAGATAGCCCAGATTAAAAATGGCTGCACGAACAGGTTCTGTAACATACTGGCCGACCGTTTCATGGCCTGCTAAAATCAACTCTGTATTAGTCAAGCCGAACTGTGCCAGTCGTTCAGTTGTTTTCTGCACCGCTTGTTCCTGGACATCAAAGGCATAGACCTTCTTTGCGAGCCCCGCTAGAAAAGCTGTGTCATTGCCATTGCCCATGGTGGCATCCACCGCAATAGCCTCCCCATCTAGCACTTCTTCTAAAAATTCGTGGGAAAGATGAATAGGACGTTTAATCATAAGATATCTTCCTCCTCTCCCAAATCAAGGGCTAGAATATCTCCTTTTTTTCCGTAGTGGATGATTCGCAGGTATTCTCCCCAGACCCTTGAACGGCCAATATCTGTATTCATCCAAGTATCGCGAGACAGTGGCGTTCCTTGATAGACGGCATCAAAGGTATAAGCCACGTAGGAGAGGTGGTCGGGTAGGTGCTTTGCAAGCGTGCGCCACTGGCGTCCTGTCGCATGGCTCTTACAGATAAAGAGCAAGGATTGAATGCTGGTAAAGTCAAAAACTTCCTTGGCAAAGAGAACATTTTCCAGGGTATTGGTAGACTTGTACTCAGAGACGATGATGTCCTCTGGAACACCAGCATCAATAAGATGTTTGATAATGACTGCTGCTTCAGACGGATTCTCAAGGTTCCAGTCTTCGTGCGGTGTTCCTGTCAAACTCCGGCCACCTGTCACGATAATACGCTTGACCAACCCCCTTTGGTAGGCTTCAATCGCCTTTTCCCAGTGGCCCGGATGGGTCCCGCTAAAGATAAACAAGGCATCACAGGACTTCGGAGGAATGGCTTTACCAAAGGTCACCTCCGTCAAAAAAGCAATTTCCTCTGTTGACAATTCAGGCACTTCTGGTGTTTTTGGGATAATGGGTTTCATAACATATTCTCTCTTTCTTATACTCTTTCAAAATCAAAATTCTACGTTATCATTGTTTTCCCAACGTTCTATCTCTACATCAACCTATCTCATATATCTTGACTTTGGGTAAGTGCTACAATACATCCCATTCTATCAAAAAAAGGGCCTGCAAGCTATCAAAACTAACAGGCTATCGTTTATTTTTGCTTGCCTTGGAAACGGAGTTCAAAGCGTTTTTGGTCGTAAAAGGGATAAATCAAGTGCAATACTCCAAAACCAAGAGTAAATCCTGCGATCACATCCGTCGGATAATGGACACCTAGATAAATCCGTGATAGACCAATTAGGCCAATCAAACACGCCAACAAAAGCTCACAGAAGGTCCGCGCCAGACCAGCCTTCATGCGCTGGTGCACGATGACAATCAGACTCCCAATAATCAGCATAGTCCCCATGGAATGCCCACTTGGGAAAGAATAGCCATGAGCCTCAACTAAGTGCGTGATGCTCGGACGATCCCGTCTATAGATATACTTGAAGGTCAGGATAAAACAGGCAGCCGCGATACCACTCACGGCGACAAAGCCCCCTTCTGCCTTCCACTGTTTCCAAAAGTAAAGAGCAAGGAAGGCCACCACTACCAAGATAACTTGGGTAAGGGTATTTCCAATTACTGTAATCGTGCTAAAAAAGGTTGTCAATCCAGCTGGCAGGTCCCCCCGCATGGCTGATTGAATCGTCATGTCAAAGCTAGCCACCGTCTCAGGGTAGAACTTGATGACATAGCCCAGCATGACGAAAATCAGACAGGCAAAGGAAGCTATTGTAAAGTGTGTTTGTTTATTTTTCATATCGTATATTTTTCTAAAATCGGTCGGCAAGGTAAGTAGACAATTCCAAATACCAAGGCAAATACTGCTCCTTCAATGAGGTTGAAAGGCAGGACCATGCCCCAAAGGTAGTTACCAAGACCGATAAATTTTCCAATATCAAAGTTCGCAAACTGTGCATACATTGGCACGGCATAAACAAGGTTTAAAACTAACATTGCAAGGGTCAAAAGAACCGTTCCAGCGACACTTGCTAAAATAAAATTCTTGCGGGTTGGGGTCTTTTTCCATAGCAGAGCAAAGGCTGCCAGGAAAAGTGCCAAGGCAATGACATTCATAGGCAAACCAATCATGGTTCCAGCTCCGCCATTGTCCAACAACAGTTTGAGTAAGGTCCTAAGGACCAAGACACCATAAGCGGACTTCAAATCAAAGAGCACCAGGCCAATCAGCATGGGCAGGATTGAGAAATCCAGCTTAAGAAAATCAGCTCCCGGCAAAAGCGGGAAGTTGAGTAGCATGAGCACAAAAGACAGTGCTCCCAAAATTGCAATAAAGACCATTTTTCTTGTCTTTAACATAAAAAATTCCTCCAATTTTTCCAAATTGAAAGAAGTCCCAAAGAATATGACACACCAAAGAAAGTCCAAGTTTTCTGCCTGTGGTACGACAAAAAGCCTCGGTTTCCATTGGGTTGTACTACCCTTCGTCTTCTCCCATCCAGACTTTACTGTCGGTTGTGGAATCTCACCACATCAGCTTGCGCTCGCGGACTTAAAACAGCTTAACTGCTTCACACCGCCGGTCGGGAATTTCACCCTGCCCTGAAGACATTTCTATCTTAACAGAAACAGGGGCTTTATGCAAGACATTTATAGTCTAGCAGGAAAAGCTTAGGATTTGCTTAATTAAAAACAATATTTTATCGCAACTTTAATAGTAAGGCATTGAATTCGTGGTAAAAAATTTTGGCCTCTCAAGTTAGAACTTCAGGTTCAGGAATCTTTTAGGTTCTATTTGGTTTTCTTTAAGCTATGCTAGATATACTATAAGCATCCTAAAACTTTTTACTGCCAAGGCAGTATCGTCATCCCTAAGTGCTAAAGCACAAAGGGCTGGCATATGATTTCATAAATCTCCTGAGAGCACCGATTCATCTGAGTCGGTGTTTTCACATGACAAAAGAGATGCCCATCATGAACATCTCTTGAAAGTATGATTAGTTAAATCCATAAATCCTGCGGGCAATGCGGTAGGCGGCATTGGAGACCTTGCGGCCTGGATAACCATAAAGGTTGATGATTTGACCCAACATCCCACGGCGAACCTTTTTGTAGAGTTCAGGATTATGGGTTTTGAGGTATTCCCACAATTCCTTTTTCTTGGCAATGTGCTCCGCTTGACCAGCTCGGTTAAGCAAGGCACTAGAAATAATCGTTGTAATTTCAACATGGTTGAGAAGATAATCTCTGCACCGTTCATTAGCAATGGCATCCATATCAAAACTATCAATCAAAATCTTATTGACCTTAATCTGCTGATCAATCCGTGAAATCATAACCGTCTCATTGACAGACTGCTCCTCACGGCCAATCAAATAACGGTAGAAATCAACTGGCAAATAGTACATGGTCTGTACATACTTGAGCGGTTCAAAGACAAAGATATTGTCAACATAAAAGGTATGAGTCGGCAATTCCAAGGCAATGTCCTTGAGAAGTTGGGTCCGATAGATGAGGGAGTGCATCATCATGTACTGCCCCTTCCCAAAACTTCCTACCTCATCCCAGGTAAAAATCCGGTCTTCCGGCAAAATCTCATCGTAGCGCATAACGGCCTTACGAGACTTGCCTTCTTTTTCATAGACGAAGTTAGTAATAAAGGCATCAACTGGTTCAACAAAACTTTCCAATGTTTCAAGGATTTTCAACAGGGCTCGTGTGTCGACCCAGTCATCACTGTCGACCACCTTGAAATAGGTCCCCTTAGCTTCACGCATGCCAGTATTAACCGCTCCGCCATGGCCCATATTATCCTGATAAATAGCTCGGACAATTCCAGGGTACTTGGCTTGCAGGCTCTCCGCAATCTCCTGGGTCTTGTCGGCCGAACCGTCATTGATGATGAGAATCTCCAGCTGATCACCAGCCAGAGCCAGGGACTCTACACAATAATGTAAGTACTCGCTAGCATTATAGCTAGGAATAGCAACAGTTAATAAGGTCACAATACTTTCCTCTATTTTCCTGATAGCAATCAGTTTTTATCGAATCTTGTTCTTCCTATTTTACCAAAAACCCCAAAAATGGCAAGGTGATATACTCCCCCTATAGTGGACAGTGAAAAAACAAAAATTCACTAGAAACTATAGAGGGAGTTTTCATATGTCCAAAAGAAGTCCGAAATCAGTAGA
>NZ_JBHRZV010000003.1:0-46685 GCF_042649745.1 Streptococcus caprae
TTTTCTGATTGAGAATGACGGGAATTTGGTGGTTTTTCTTGACCAGTGAAGTTTCAGCGACAGCCATTTTTCCGCAATTAGGACAGCGGAAACGGCGCTTACTTAGACGAATCAGGGTTTTATAGCCAGCACAGTCCAGGTAGGGTATTTTGGATGGTTTCTGGAAGTCGTACTTGGTCATCTGTTCTTGGCAATGTTGGCATTTTGGGGCAGGGTAGTCCAGCTTAGCGATGACTTCCTTGTGACTTCCAGCATCGATATAGTCTGAAATCGAGATATTAGGGTCTTTTATTCCGAGTAGGTTTGTGATAAAATTGAACTGTTCCATATGAGTCTTTCTAATGAGTTGTTTTATCGCTTTTCATTATAGGTCATATGGGACTTTTTTTCTACATTCAAAAAGGCTCCATAATCTCTGCAGGGGAGCTACCCACTACAGAAATTATAGAGCCTTTTTGGTTTAAATATGCTATAATAGAATGATAAAACTCAGCGAGTCGTGAGATTCTGCAGAAAGGACTATGATGTCATTTAACGATTTTAATTTTAAACCTTACATTCAGGAGGCCTTGGAGGCGATTGGTTTTAAAAACCCAACTCCTGTCCAACAAAAGTTGATGCCGGTTGTCCGTTCAGGTCGTGACCTGGTCGGCGAGTCAAAGACAGGTTCTGGCAAGACCCATACCTTCTTGCTCCCTATTTTTGAACGCCTGGATGAGACCTTGGAAGAAGTCCAGGTTGTCATTACGGCACCATCGCGTGAGTTGGCAACCCAGATTTACCAGGCAACCCGCCAAATAGCAGAGCATGCCGAACAGGAAATCCGTGTGGCTAACTATGTGGGAGGAACGGACAAGCAACGTCAGCTCGATAAGCTTAAGGTCAGCCAACCCCACATCGTCATCGGGACACCGGGTCGTATCTATGACCTAGTGAAATCAGGGGATCTCAGTATTCATAAGGCCAAGACCTTTGTCGTCGATGAGGCGGATATGACCCTCGATATGGGCTTCTTGGATACGGTGGATAAGATTGCCTCCAGCCTGCCTAAGCAGGTCCAAATCCTGGTCTTCTCGGCCACCATCCCGCAAAAACTGCAACCCTTCTTGAAGAAGTATCTCAACAATCCTGTTATGGAGAAAATCAAGACAGAGACTGTCATTGCGGATACAATCGATAATTGGTTGGTTTCGACCAAGGGTCGTGAGCGTAATGGTCAAATTTTAGAAATGGCCAAGATTCTCCAGCCTTATTTGGCAATGATTTTTGTTAATACCAAGGAACGGGCGGATGACCTGCACAGTTTCTTGGTAACCAACGGGCTTAAGGTCGCTAAGATACACGGGGGAATTCTACCACGTGAGCGCAAGCGCATCATGAACCAGTTCAAGAATTTGGACTATGAATACATCGTAGCGACGGATTTGGCAGCCCGTGGTATTGATATCGAAGGGGTCAGTCATGTCATCAACGATGCTATTCCACAGGACTTGTCCTTCTTTGTTCACCGGGTTGGACGGACTGGACGAAACGGTTTGCCGGGCACTGCCATTACCCTTTATCAACCGAGTGATGACTCTGACATTCGTCTTTTAGAAAAGCAGGGAATCAAATTTGTTCCTAAACAAATAAAAGACGGTGAGTTTCAGGATACCTATGACCGTGATCGTCGCCTCAACCGTGAGAAAAAGATGGTCGCTCCTGATACTGAAATTATCGGTTTGGTTAAGAAGAAAAAGAAGAAAATCAAGCCAGGCTATAAGAAGAAAATCGAGTGGAAGGTTGCTGAGAAACGTCGTAAAGAACGTCGTGTGGAAGCTAGAGCCAAGGGCCGTGCAGAGCGTAAAGCCAAACGCCAAAGTTTTTAAACTTTTCCAACTGATAAGTAAAACCTATCTATGTGATAAAAAATAACTATTATGCAGGTCTCCTTTGTCATGATAAACTGAAAGGAAGTTACGTGATAAAGGAGATTTATAATGAAAAAAAGTTTAGCCTATGTGTTGACACTGCTTAGTCTTTTAGTGATTGGTCTAACCCTGACATTGCCAGTCGATGCAGCTTCCAAAAAGAAAACGATAGTTCTTGCAACTGATTCCGATACAGCCCCTTTCACCTACAAGGAAGATGATAAGTTTAAGGGCTATGATATTGAATTAGCAAAGGCTATTTTCAAGGATTCTAAGGACTATAAATTGACCTTTGAAACAGTGCCTTTTTCTTCCATCTTAACGGGGATTGATGCAGGGCGCTATCAGTTGTCTGCTAACAATTTCAATTACAGCGAAGAACGTGCAGAAAAGTACCTCTTCTCTGATCCGATTTCCAAGTCTAACTACGCAACGGCAACTAAGGACGGAGTGACCTATGATTCGCTTGACGATCTTTCCGGTAAGTCAGTAGAGCTCTATACAGGTTCTAACTATGCGGCTGTTCTTGAAAAATGGAACAAGGAACATACGGATAAAACGCCGATTACCATCAACTATGTTGCCAACAGTGTGACCCTGGCTCAGCGCTTGCAAAACGTAGAGTCTGGTAAAATTGACTTCCTCTTTTATGATGCCATTTCTTTGAAAACCGTTATTGAAGACCAGGATTTTGACCTCAAGGTGACCAATATAGAAGGTTCAGTCGGTGGTGACAAGGATGGCCTGGAGTACATTTTATTTGCGGATGATGCGGAAGGTAAGAAATTGCAGAGCTTTGTCAACAAGCGTATCAAGGCCCTCAAAAAAGATGGAACAATGAAGAAACTCAGTAAAAAATACTTCGGTGGAGATTATGTATCTTCACTAGATTAACCATACCTTTGGTAAGGTAGGAGACGAGGGGTGCCCGAAATCCTTTGAGCAGTCTCTCGCCTCCGTTTTTCTATCAATGCTGATTTAGATAAGGAAAATTATGACTCATTATTTTTTAGCCCCTGCCTGGTACCAAAACCTGGTAGATAAGATTCCAGCCGGAAAACTCTTTTCATGGCAGTCCGTGTTTGATGCGATTCCAAATATTTTGGCTCGTCTTCCTATCACGCTTAGCCTAACCCTTGCCGGTGCCTTTTTTGGTTTAATTTTGGCCTTGGTGTTTGCCATCGTTAAAATCAACCGTGTGAAAATTCTCTACCCCATTCAGGCTGTCTTTGTCAGCTTTTTGCGGGGGACACCGATTTTGGTTCAGCTCATGTTGACCTATTATGGGATTCCTTTGGCCCTTAAAGCGATCAATATCAAATACGGTTTTGATTTTAATATCAATAATATTCCTGCTGAGTTTTTTGCCATTGCGGCCTTTGCCTTTAACGAGGCTGCCTATACCAGTGAGACCTTGCGGGCAGCGATTCAGTCGGTTAACCCTGGTGAGATTGAGGCGGCACGCAGTCTTGGGATGACCAATGTTCAGGTTTATCGCCGTGTTATCATTCCAAATGCGGCTGTCATTGCGACACCGACTTTGATTAACAGTTTGATCGGTCTGACTAAGGGAACTTCTCTGGCCTTTAATGCGGGTATCGTGGAGATGTTTGCCCAAGCACAGATTATTGGTGGTTCGGACTACCGTTACTTTGAACGCTATATCTCAGTAGCCATTGTTTACTGGATTATCAGCATTGCGATTGAGAATTTTGGTCGTTTCGTTGAAAATCGGATGGCCATTAAGTCACCAGTGAGCAATCTGGCAAGTGACAAGGATGATTTGACAGGAGGTTTTGGGGCATGATTACCATTAGCAATTTAACCAAAGAATTTTCAGGTCAAAAGGTCCTCGACGGTCTCAACTTGGAGATTAAAAAGGGAGAAGTTGTGGCCCTGGTCGGAGCTTCAGGAGCGGGGAAATCAACTTTCCTACGGTCGATGAACTATTTGGAGCAACCGGATTCTGGGACAATCGACATTGACGGTTTCAAGGTTGACTTTAATGCCATCAGCAAGGAACAAATTTTGACCCTCCGCCGTAAGTTGGCCATGGTTTTCCAACAGTTTAACCTTTTTGAACGTCGAACAGCGCTTGACAATGTCAAGGAAGGCCTCAAGATTGTTAAGAAGATGAGCGATGCCGAGGCTACTGTCCTTGCCAAGCAAGAATTGGCCAAGGTCGGTTTATCAGACCGCGAAAATCATTACCCTCGCCATCTTTCCGGTGGTCAGAAGCAGCGGGTAGCCTTAGCGCGGGCCCTAGCCATGAAGCCGGATGTCCTTCTTCTCGATGAACCTACATCAGCCCTGGACCCAGAGTTGGTCGGAGAGGTTGAAAAGTCAATCGCTGATGCGGCTAAGGCGGGTCAAACCATGGTTCTGGTGAGTCATGACATAGCCTTTGTCTATCAAGTTGCTGACAAGGTTCTTTTCCTAGAAAAAGGAAAGATTTTAGAGCAGGGGACGCCGGAGGAAATCTTCAATCATCCCAAAGAAGAACGGACCAAGGAATTCTTTGCTAGCTATTCTCGTAATTTTCAAGAGTAAAATCAATGGAAAAATCCTGAGAGAACCGATGAGGTTCTCTTTTTGTCTAAAGTAGAAGACTTGCGTCCTATCCTCATTAATGCTTAAAATTTCTATTGAGAAATCTGGTTCACGTAGGGAGAAGAGGTTTGACAAGGACACTTAGAAATCTTTTGTTTTATAGTTATTTGAATTAGCCTTGCTACATTGTTGTTTTCGACTTGCCGTACTCGAGTACTGTCTGCGTCTCATGCTTTGTCTCAAAGTTCTTCATTCGACTATACCCTTTAGCGAGACTAGGAATAAGATTAAGATAGGATTTGCTAGTGTTTAAAATACAGGTCCATACCCGAAAAATATTATGTCGAAATTTTCAAAAAATAAAGAGAGGAAACTCAATTTTTTATGCTATAATAGGGTCATTGAATGAATGGGAGAGCCTATGTTACTGATAAACCTTGCCTTGGTATTTGGTCTGATTGTGACCGTCTTAGTGTTTTGAAAACCGCTTTATCTAGCCTTGACTTTGGGGATTGTAGCGACGATTGTGCTGTATCAACTGAGTTTGGGTCAAGTGTGGGAGGCAATCCATAACTTTCTGACCAATCATGATTCTCTGGCTATTTTGCTGTCCATGTATTTGATTACCTTCTTGCAGAAGATGTTAGAGAGTCGTGACCAGATTAAGCTCGCAGAAGGGGATTTGTCTAGGCTCTTTCAGAATCGGCGCGTGACAATCTCAGGGGCATCGCTGGTTATTGGGCTCTTGCCATCTGCAGCCGCCATGGTACTCTGTGCCGATATCGTCAAGAACCAGACGGACGAGTATCTGGAGAAGGAGGAGCAGGCCTTTGTGACCTCTTGGTTCCGCCATACCGCCATATTCCAGAGTCTAGCCTGCCGACCTATCCCAGTGTCCTTCTCATGGCGAGTTTGTCAGAGGTCGCCATTTCCAGGTTTATGGCCTTTATGGTTATTCCTTTTTTGACCCTCTACGCCATTGGTTACCTGCGCTATCTCCGTCGGGTTCCGAAGGAACCTTCGGGGAAAATAGCAGAGCGGCACTGGCAGTCTGACCTGGTCCAATTATTCCAGCATCTCTGGTCTCTGCTCTTAATCATCTTCTTGATTTTGGCCTTCAGGGTCGAGGTGGTGCCAGCTGTTTTGATTTCGATTGCCCTGGCTGCGGTGGTCTATCGTTTTAGCCTCAAGGAACTGGTTTCTTTCTTCTTTGCATCATTTGAGGTGAAGTTGTTAGCCAGTATGGCTTTTGTGCTTTATTTCAAGGAATTTCTCAATCTGACAGGAGCTCTGGCGAGTTTGCCGGATGCTTTATCTGGTCTGCCATTGCCAACCTTTTTGATTTTCGTCATTCTCTTTTTCTTGGGAGGGATTATCAGTGGCGCCAGTGGCATTATTGCGCTGGGGACACCACTTGCCTTTGCGGCTATTTCGGATGGTGGGGTGGCCTTGCTGGTGCTCCTTATGTGTTGTGCCCATGCGGCTAGTCAATTGTTCCTTGTTCATGTTTGCTTGATAGTGGCTTCGGAGTACTACGGCATCAGCCTGGGTGATTTGATGCGCAAGACTTTGCCAGCGTCCCTGACCTTTATTGTGCTGATGATAGGGTATTATCTAGCGCTTAACGTCGTTTTCTAGGAATTCTGGCTCAAAAGGCCAGTTTTTTCTTAGCTATGCTATGTCTCAAATCAATAATATCGACTAAATTCAGCAGACATGGCAAGAAAATTAAATGAAGGCTCATAAGATTTTAGTAGTGTATCAAGTATTTGATTTTGGCTGGGAATAGGTGTAAACTAGTGATAATTTTATCTGAGGAGGGTAAGTATGAAAACAGCTATTTTTGAAAAGGCAGGATCCATGATCCTGGAAGAAGTAGCCAAGCCAGTAATAGAAGCTGAAGACGATGTCATTATCCGTATCGTGCGGTCTTGCGTCTGTGGTTCAGATCTCTGGTCCTATTCACATGGTGATGCTAAGGATGCGCATTCACTGAATTCGGGACATGAGGCACTAGGAATTATTGAGGAGGCAGGTTCTGCCATTACGACAGTTAAACCTGGAGACTTTGTTATTGTTCCCTTTACCCACGGTTGTGGGGAATGTGATGCCTGCCGTGCAGGTTTCGACGGCTCTTGTGACCGTCATGTGCCGGGAAATAATTTTTCACGTGGCTTTCAGGCGGAGTACATCAAGTTTCACTATGCTAATTGGGCCCTGATTAAGGTACCTGGCCAGCCTTCTGACTATACTGAAGGCATGCTCAAATCCCTTTTGACCCTTGCAGATGTGATGCCGACAGGCTACCATGCAGCCCGTATGGCCCAGGTTGAAAAGGGAGACCGTGTCGTTGTTATTGGGGATGGTGCGGTTGGACAATGTGCAGTTATCGCAGCTAAATTTCGCGGTGCTTCGCAAATTATCATGATGAGCCGTCACGCGGATCGCCAAGCCTTGGCCCTTGAATTGGGAGCTACTGCTGTTGTTGCAGAACGTGGTGAAGAAGGGATTGCTAAGGTTCGTGAGATTTTAGGTGGTGGTGCTGATGCAGCCCTGGAGTGTGTGGGAACAGAAGGTTCCTTGGAACAGGCCATGGGTGTTCTTCACAATGGTGGTCGAATCGGCTTTGTCGGAGTGCCTCACTATAATAGCTATGCTATTGGCTCGACCTTTGTAAAAAATACTCTTATCGGTGGCGGACCAGCATCCGTGACGACCTATGTTAAGCAAATCTTGCTAAAGGCCGTTTTAGATGGAACCATCAATCCAGGTAAGGTCTTTACAGAAAGCTATGCCCTGGCTGATATCAACCAGGCCTATGCTGACATGGCTGACCGCAAGACCATCAAGTCTATTTTGGTCGTTAGCCAGTAAGTTGTTTTCTCAGAGAGTCAGTTGCGACTGATTTTTCTGTAACTATATGATTCACGCTAACTAATAAATACTGAGCAGGCTCCCTAGACTTGCTATAAGCAATAATTCTAGAGATTTTGAAAGAATCAAGGAAGGATAGAAAGCGAAGGAATATGGGACCTTATCTCCATTTTGTACAATACTATGAAACGGACCGCATGGGTATCACCCATCATTCTAATTACATCCGTTGGATGGAGGAGGCCCGTACCCACTTTCTAGCTGAAATCGGCTGGCCCTATGACAAACTTGAGGAGTCTGGTATCATTTCACCAGTGACCAGTCTAAACTGTGATTACAAGCAGACCTCAACTTTTGCGGATGAGATTAGCATCACTCTGTCTGTTGTGGCTGTAAAAGCCGCAAAATTGAGCCTGGCCTATCAGATGATTAACCAAGCTGGAGTTGTTGTTTGTCAAGCGACCTCTGAACACAGTTTTTTACAGCAGGATGGTGGTTTTGTTAACCTTAAAAAGGACTATCCCAACTTTTTCCAGGCCCTAAAAGCATTAGAAGACTAAACAAACACCCCTAGGATTTTTCCTAGGGGTGTTTATATATGAATTAGCTCTGCTATGTTAGAGAAGACTTAGGATAACGTTGGCCCAGAACCAAGAGAAGGGCATGACCAGAATCATGGCTGGAATCATATCCGCAACAGGGAACATTTTGACTTGGATCATACGGAAACCGGTCGCTAACATGAGAAAGCCACCGCAGGCCTTGAAGTCATTGATCATGGCTGGATTAGTATAAGGCACGATAAAGACTGAGGCAAAGAAGAGGCAGACAAAGAAGAGGAATTGAGGAATGGAAATGAGGGACACGACATAACCGAGGTTGCAAGCAAAGATGGCTGCTGTGAAGAAGTCCAAGATAGATTTGGAGATGAGAATAGACGAATCTCCAGTCATCCCAGCTACGAGTGAGCCGTAAATCCCAGTCCCTGAAGCACAGAAGAGAACGATAACGGTAACCAATTGGGCGGTAAAATCTTCATCGCTGAGACCAGTTGGCTTGGTTTTGATAAATTTGGAAATCAGTCCCTGCATCCAACGACCAAACCCGTTAAAGGCTTGTCCTAAATGGCAGGCGAGACCGACTACAGTTCCCAAAATCAGAGCAAAGATTACAGCTGGCATGTTTTCCATCTTGGCAATGGAGGCAATCCCCATCCCCATAGAACAGACCCCGAAAATCATGTTGATTTGTGTCTTAAAGTCGTCTGATAATTTGTGGCCGACCAGACCACCGGCAAGTCCTCCCAAGAGGACAGAAAGTCCATTGATAATAACGCCAGTTGGCATAAGATAACCTCCTATAGGGCTTTTAGCCCTCAAATATTCTTATTATATCACTGATTTTTTGAAGAACAATTCTGTTTTTTATGGTATACTATTCCATATCGGAATAGGAGTTGTAATCATGAATCGGCAACGATTGGAATATTTTGTAGACCTTGCAGAAACTTTGAATTACACAGAGACGGCAGAGCGACTTTTTACCAGTCAGGGGAATGTGTCTAAGCAGATTCTAGCCCTGGAAAAGGAATTAGGCGTCCAGCTCTTTGTACGGGAACACCGGCAGATTCGTCTGACGGACGTTGGCAGAGATGTCCTGACTGAAGCGCAAGAAATTCTACGTTCTTATGAGGATTTGGATAAGGTGGTCAGCACCCATAAATTCAAAGCCAACCATCATATTATCTTGCATGGGATTCCAACCATGTCATCCTATGGTATCACTAGTCTCATTGGCCAGTTTCATAAACACTATCCTCAGTATGACCTCTCTATTGAGGAAGAAGAAGGGACGGATTTGTCTCGGTCCTTGCGTCAGGGGCATTGCCACCTGATTTTTAATCGTTATTTTGAAGGAAGTTTGCCAGAGGAAGACTATCTGGTTATCGATAAAGATGAGCTGGTTGTGGTTCTTCCCCAGGGACATAAAATGGCAGAGCAGGCTGAACTAGACTTGGCTGATTTAAAGGACGAAACCTTTTTAGAGCTCGGCCATTCATCAAAACTCTATGGCAAAATGATTGAGTTGTGCCAGGCGGCAGGCTTTACCCCTAAGATTTCTTACCAGGGTAAGCGCGTCAATTATATCCTGGAGTTTGTGGCCCAAGAGATGGGCATTTCCTTGATGATGAAAAGGAGTATCGCTAAGGAAAACCTGTCACAACTCGTTATCCGCCCGCTGAAAACACCGTTGATCTGTCAATTGTGCTTGGTCAAGGGGGCAACGGATTCACCAGCAGTAGAAAAATTCTGGGAGTTTGTCCAGAAGGCTTTGGAAAATTAAGAAGAACCTATTCCATTTTGGAATAGGTTCTTCTTAAACTTGAATTGTTTTTTTGAGAGAAAAGAACTAAAATGGCTGGTGTTAATACGAAAGCGAGGAAAACTCATGACTGAAAAACTATATGACCTTCGTCAGGTCTTGGAAGATTTGAAAGATATTCCTGGACAACTCCATGAGACAGATGTGGAAATCGATCCCCATGCAGAAATCTCTGGTGCCTACCGCTACATCGGTGCGGGTGGTACCGTTATGCGTCCAACCCAAGAAGGACCAGCTGTTACCTTCAACAACATCAAGGGCTTTCCTGGTGTCCGTGTCAACATTGGTACTATGGCTAGCCGTAAGCGTGTAGCCCACATCCTTGGTCATGATTACAAGACCTTGGGACACTTGCTCAATGAAGCGGTGAAAAATCCAATTGAACCCGTTAAGGTTAGCCGTGAAGAAGCACCTGCTCAAGAAGTGGTTCACTTGGCAACAGATGAAGGCTTTGATATCCGTAAACTGATTGCTGCACCTACCAACACTGAGTACGATGCAGGTCCTTATATCACAACTGGTTTGGTCTTGGGTTCAACACCTGACAAGTCCATGAGCGACGTTACGATTCATCGTATGGTCTTGGAAGATGCAGATACAATCGGTATCTACATCATGCCTGGTGGTCGTCACTTAGGAGCTTTCTTGGCAGAGCACCAAAAACTCAACCAACCAATGCCTGTTACTATCAACATCGGTCTTGACCCAGCTATCTTGATTGGGGCAACCTTTGAACCACCTGCAACGCCACTTGGTTACAACGAATTGTGGATTGCGGGAGCTCTGCGTAACCAAGCTGTTCAAGTCGTGGACAGTGTAGCGATTGACGAAGTTGGGATTGCCCGTTCTGAGTTCATCATCGAAGGGGAGATTTTGCCAAGCGAAACCATTCGTGAGGACATCAACACCAATACAGGTCATGCCATGCCAGAATTCCCTGGGTACAACGGCCCAGCCAACCAAGCTCTTAGCGTAATCAAGGTAAAAGCTGTAACTCATCGTAAGGACAACCCAATCATGCAAACTACGATTGGTCCTTCTGAAGAGCACGTGTCTATGGCCGGTATTCCAACCGAGGCTTCTATCTTGAACTTGGTTGATAAAGCCATTCCTGGTAAAGTGCCAAACGTATACTGCCCACCTGCAGGTGGTGGTAAATTCATGGCCATCCTGCAAATCCGTAAGGAAAACCCAGCAGACGAAGGAATCCAACGCCAAGCAGCCCTCCTTGCCTTTTCAGCTTTTAAAGAATTGAAGACGGTTATCTTGGTAGACGAAGACGTGGATATCTTTGATATGAACGACGTGATGTGGACAATCAATACTCGTTTCCAAGCCCACAAAGACATCATGGTCTTGGAAGGTATGCGGAACCACCCGCTCGACCCATCTGAAACACCTGAGTATTCACCAGAATACATCCGTGTCAAAGGGATGTCCTCTAAACTCGTCTTGGATGGTACCGTTCCATTTGACATGAAAGACAAGTTCAAACGAGCTCAGTTCAAAGAAGTTCCAGACTGGGAAAAATACTTGAAATAATAACACCAGCCAGTTGGCCTGTCCAACTGGCTTTTAAAGGATAAGACTATGACACGAAAAAAACGGATTATTGTGGCGATTTCGGGTGCCTCAGGGACCATATATGCCATCAATCTACTTCGGAAATTAAAAGCAAATCCAGACATTGAGACCCATGTGGTCATGAGTGACTGGGCGCGTGAAAATTTAAAAATCGAACTCGATATGTCTCACATGGAATTTGAAAGTCTTTGTGATGTGCTCTATAGCAATAAAAATCTGGGTGCCAAGATTGCATCAGGGTCCTTCATCACAGATGGCATGGTCGTCGTACCGGCATCCATGAAGACTGTAGCAGGAATCGCCTGCGGTTTTTCAGACAATCTGATTGGACGGGCAGCTGATGTGATTCTAAAGGAGCAACGCAAACTCATTCTTGTGCCACGGGAGACACCTCTCAACACCATTCATCTGGAAAACCTGACCAAACTATCAAAAATGGGCGTTCACATCATCCCGCCAGTCCCAGCCTTTTACAATAAACCGGAGACTATCCAGGACATCATCGACCACAATACCTACCGTCTCATGGACGCTCTGGGCATTGAAAATGACTATGGTCATCGTTGGGAGGGCTAGGATGGAACAAACCTTTACTTTAACAGAATCTGGCTTTCAGATGGAGGCTAGCGCTCAGTTTGTTGGGGCGGATTTGCTGATTGTTTTGACAGGGGGGAGTCATCCCCACATCGGAACAGTGACGACTTATTGTAAGGAGACAGCTGACAAGCAGACCACTCGGTTTCCAAGTCACTCAGGCCGCTTCCACAAGGATGATGTTCTAGCCGACGTCATTCTGGAAGCAATTGTTGCGCTTTTGCCACAAAATGCGACCATTACCTCAGGCATCCATGTCGATGGCATTACCAAGGAACAGATTCAGGCCTCTTTCGGGATGGCACAACATCTGGGACAACAGATAGCTGATTGGCTTCAGACTATCTCTTTCGATGCGGATAAGCCTACTTATTACAAGAAATAATGGATTTCCTTGAAAAAATACGGATTTGACAAATCAGGTATTTTTTCTTACACTATTGTTTGTTAGCTTGCTAACAAAATGAACTTAAGGAATGAACATGGAAACGATTGGACGTTTGATTCAGCGGGCTTCTCACCAGCTGAGCCGCAATTTTGACCGCTTTGCCAAGCCCTATGGGCTGACAGGCACCCAGGTCGCTATCATCGACTTTCTTAGCCGGGGGGAAAAAGATCTCTACCTGCAACGGGATATTGAGCAGGAGTTTCATATCCAGCGCTCAACGACAACAGTGCTCCTACAAGGCATGGAGAAAAAGGGATTGATTACCCGTCAGACCCTAGCCAGTGATGCCAGACAGCGGTCGGTGCATTTGACGGAGAAATCCAAAAGCTTGGCCCAGGATTGCTTGCAGTATTTTGCAGCAGAAGAAGCGCGATTACAGAGCCGATTCACCGCCCAGGAACGGGACCATTTTCAAGCAATTTTACATTTTATCATCCAAGGAGGAACCAATGACAACCCAACACGTGACGGTCTCTAAAGAGACCAACGGAGCTGTTATCGCAACAGCCTTACTTGCCTTTTGTGGTATCTTATCAGAGACAGCCATGAACGTGACCTTCTCTCATTTGACCGAGGTCTTTCATCTCTCGCTCGGGAGTCTACAGTGGATCACGACTGCCTACCTTTTGGCGGTTGCCATCACCATGACCACCAGTGCTGCCCTCAAGCAAAACATGAAGGAGCGGACCATTTTCACCCTAGCCTTTGCCTTTTTCGTGGCAGGAAGCATCGTCGCTATCCTGACCAACCAGTTCTGGCTCATGATTGTCGGTCGTCTGATGCAGGGTGTCGGTACGGGGATGGCAATGCCGCTCATGTTTAACATCATTGCGGAGCGTGTGCCACTGGAACGGATAGGTTTTTACATGGGGATTGGTGGCCTTATCATCGGGCTCGCACCAGCCTTTGGTCCGACCTACGGTGGCCTTATGATTGCCAATTTCCCGTGGCAGTGGATTTTCATTGCGGTCATTCCGATTGCAGTTTTGGCCTATGTCATCGGTTTTCTCTTTTTGGAAAATAGCAGAGCTGAAAAGCAAAAGCGTCCGTTCAATTTCCTTAGCTTTATCATGCTGGTGTTTGCCCTGTCTGCCCTGCTCCTTGCGACCAGCAGCCTTGAGGCTGGTCAGATGAACTGGCTTTATGTGGTCATCTTTGCAGTTGCCCTAGCTATTTTTATCATCCTGGCCCTCAAAGATGCCAATCCTTTCTTGGATATTCGACTCCTGGGTAATCCACTGGTTCTGTTTGGCCTCTTGCCCTTTGCCATCTTCCAGTTTGTCAACCTCTCTGTCAACTTTGTCATTCCCAACTTTTTGACCATGGGTCTGAGTGTGTCTAGCTCCATGGCAGGTTTCTCTCTCTTACCAGGAACCTTGCTGGGAAGTGTGACCGTTCCCTTCTTGGGAAAACTCTATGATGAAAAAGGCCCACGCCTGTCTCTGTATGCAGGAAATGTCATCTTCTTCCTATCAATGGTAGTGATGAGCCTCTTGACCAAGAGTCTGGTCTTGTGGTCCATTATCGTCATCTACATTGTCTTTACCATGGGACGAAACATGGCCTTTAACAACACCATGGCAGCGGTTCAAAGCCAATTGCCACGTGAAAAGTCTGCGGATATTACCGCTATTTTCCAGATGATTCAGCAGTTCGCAGGGGCTTTTGGAACAGCCATCTCAGCCGTTCTAGTAGAAAGTGGTGGCGATGTTATGACGGGTAGCCAGCATGTCTTCTTCCTCATGACAGTCCTAGTCGTTTTAAACTTCATCTTTTACAAGCTGATGTTCAAACAATTTAGCACAAAATAGAAAAAAGTCCGACTCAGTCTGAACTGGTCGGATTTTTTGTATGGATAGTCCTTATTGGCAAATGCTGTCAATCCAGGCAAAGAGTTGGTCTAGGTCGTAGTCGCCGTCGTGTTCCACTCCCCATGGGGCCTGATAATCGACAGAGTGTCCGTATTTTTCTAGCATGAGGCTTAAGATGGCTGAAATGGCTAGAGAGGTATCGCGGTCTCTTTGACCATGGCGGATACGGATGTGGGCAGCCTTGCCAGCCTGCTCATCTGCAATGTAGTGCATGGGGTTCATGAGTTTGACGATTTGCGGATCGGCTAAGGGCTGGTCTGAGGTGGCTTGCTCTTTTGTAAAGCTTGTAAAGTGTTTAAACTGGTGCTGACGGTCCCCGAAGAGGTCATTTTCACCACTGTCACAGCTAAGAGCATCAAAGGCTGGTGGTGTTTTCATCCGCGTGATGTCGGCAGCAAAGCCAGCCAAGTCAAATGTCTCTGTGGTCAGCCAACCGATTCGTTCCAAAGGAATACCAGCCTGCTCTGCCGACTGACGGAGGATATCTCCAAGATGGTCTGCATAACTCCCATGGCCATCGACATCTAGCTGCAAGGCTCTGCCATTGCCATCCGTCAACTCCAAACTGTTAAGATAGGCAGGAAAGGCTGCCTTGAGTTGATCAGAGAGGTTGAGCTGGCTAGCTGTCAAATCGCCATCTTCAGGAATGAAGTCTGGTCGACCGCCTGCTCCAATAACGATGTTGGTCCGTGTATAGGCGTGAACACTGTTGAACTGCCATTCGTAGGCCATGTCGGCGTGTTCGAGATTGGTGATGGGACAATAGCAGGAAGCCGCTAAGACACGGTCGGTTGTTTGAGCTGCCCCAATCTCTGTCAAATAGGGCTCGTAGTCAGGATGGTCAATGGTTGTCGCAATGAGAGAGGATAAGGCACCGCCTGCACTGGTACCGTTCGTGATGATTTTATTTTGGTCACCAGGAAGGACATCTGAGAAGGCATGGAGGTAGCGGATAGCCGCCTTATAGTCGACTAATCTAGCTGGAGCCTTGCCGGTCCAATTGCCAGCCTCGTCGCATAAAGTACGGCCACGAAGAGCTGGGCTAACCACGACATAGCCATGGTCAATAGCCCAAAAAAGACTGTTAATAGTTCCAGGAGGGGCAAAGAGGTTGTAGCCAGGCTCTGCCATTTCCCCTGGCATATAGCCACCAACCGCGTTTGGCACAAAAACTGGAGCGGTCTCGAGATTATAGCCATTGAGGGACTCTCCATGGTAGTAGGCCTCGGGAACATAGATTGCTAATTTTTGATAGTCAGGAACAAGGGGATTATCGACGTAGGGGATGTCTGTGAAAGCTCGGTAACGAATTGTGGTCCCTTTGAGGGTAAGTTCCTTGACGGTGTAGGCTTGCGGGTCAAAATACATGGTGAATCTCTTAGGTGTTTTTAAATTTCAGTCTAGCAGAAAGTAGATTAGGGAGCAATTCAAAAATATTTTTTCATCATTCCAAGGTAGAATAGAAAAAGTTTTTTGCCTATCAGATAGTGGAAAATATGGTATATTTAAGTATACGATTATAAAAAGGAGTCCTAATGTCTAAGAGTCAGTACTTACTAACATCCTTACAAAAATCTCTAAAAGTTCTTGATGTTCTCAGTCAAGCAGATGAGATGACCTTGACCGAAATTAAGGAGAAAACAGGATTCGATAACACGTCTATTTATCGGATGCTCTATACACTTGAATTAGAAAATTATATTGAAAAGACGCCTAAATCTACTTATCATCTAGGGACTAAGTTCATTTCGTATGGCGAAAAGTTAAAGAGCCGATTCAGTATTGCTACTCTAATTAAGGATGATATGGCGGACCTGGCTAAGAACTTGGGGCAAACCATTTATCTAGGGACCCTGACTAATACAGGGAAAGTTGCCTTTATCCATCGTGAGGATAGCCCGTCAGGCGTTCAGGTGAGTGTACCCGCTGGTCATTCTACCAAAGCTTTTAATTCTGCTTTAGGAAAAATTCAGCTTGCTTTTATGAGCGATCAAGAGCGTCTCGAGTACTTAGAAAAATTTCAAAATATTCTCAGTGACGAACAAATTCTAGCCCTGCATGGAGAATTGAATCAGGCTAAAGCCTTAGGCTATACTATTGACTGTGATGAGCACTTTAAGGGC
The DNA here is from genome assembly GCF_042649745.1 of Streptococcus caprae. Lineage (NCBI taxonomy): Bacteria > Bacillati > Bacillota > Bacilli > Lactobacillales > Streptococcaceae > Streptococcus > Streptococcus caprae. Next base: position 16,337 of record NZ_JBHRZV010000003.1, read on the forward strand.
TTCGGTTCATTTGCAGTTCCTATCTTAGATGATAAAGGTGCTTGTCAAGGGGCTTTGGGAATTGTAGCTGTAGCCAGCCAAATCAAACTCCTGATCGACGCTTATCTACCTCAAATGACAGCGGCTGCTCATGCCATGACTTCGAAAATTTCCAGTAAACCATAGATAGCAACAGCGATTTTTAGAATTGCTGTTTTTTCATGTCCTAAAAAAATTTAAAAATTGGAAAAAAGTTTCCTGAAAGCCTTTACAAGAAAAATCATTTTGCTTTAATTCGTATAAAGAAAAAAATATTTCGTAAAGCGACAAATAAAAAAGAAAGCAAGCTCTTTCATAGCTGAAAAGAAAAAGCGTAATAACTCTGTCGACTTCTGGCGAATGATCTTCACCATCGGTGTGGCATTTTAACATTCTTTTGAATGTGCTAGCATTGCACCATATTCCAGGTAAGGATTTCCATCCATGGTTTAATGGTGGCTATGTCCTTGGTTTCTTCCTGTTTGTAACAGGTTACTTTATGACGGCTTCTTTTGAGAGAAAACGTCAAAACAATCTCTTGGATCCAGCGAATGCCCATGTTTCTGCATGGCAGTATTTCTGGACACGTGTCAAAGGTTTGATGCCAGCCTCTATTCTTGGCTTCATCGTTGTATTTTCAATCCGTAATTATGCGATTAAAACACCTTTGTCTCAAATTTCACTTTATTTGATTAAAGCAGGTTATGAAATTCTTGGTCTCTACCAAATCGGTATGAATGGCTATACAGAAGGTACTGGATTAGAAGGTACTGGATTGGAAGGATTGAAAGGGGCGTTGAATGCGGTAGCTGAAAGCCGTATGGGAGCAGCACCAGCTGTTCTCTGGAACGGGCCTAGCTGGTACATTTCCGCTATTATCATTACCTCTGTTATCATCTATTATGTGTTAGTAAAAAATAGAGACTTTTTCCTTGGTTTCTTTGTTCCGTTTATGATTATTGCCACATACGGCTATACTGGTTTTGCACAAGAATCAGGTTTCCAACGGACTCAACTACATTTCTTAGGATTGCCAACAAACATTATGCGTGTTACTGGCGGTATCTGTATCGGTGTTTTGATGTACTATGTTGTTCAATGGATTAAAGAAAAACAAATTGTTGAAAAACATAAAGCTGCTTGGAACACTTTTGCAGTCTTGTTAAGTGCCTTTGTATCATGGACAGTTTGGGCTGGTATTTCATGGAGTGAAATTCAAAACAACCTCTTCCTCATTCCATTTACAGTTGTTGTTATCGTAGGTCAAGATCCGATTTCTAAATTCTTGTCTGATCAACTTGGCAAATTTAGTGTTCACGTTGGACAATTGTCTCTCTACATTTATATTTCTCACTGGGCTTATATCACCCTTTTCCAAACAGCTCCATTCTCAAAAAAGGCTTATGTTCCAATGGCCTTCACTTACATTGGTTTGTGTCTATTGACAGGTTATGTCCTTATGTTGATTGATACTAAATTGATTCAACCAAAATTATTTAAACGTGCTTAATGGCAAACAGAGAGTGGGACAAAAATCGGTAACTCGTAGAGTTCGATTTTGTCGTCCCACCTCCGCACGGTTGAGTAGGGTTATAAAAGCTGATGAAATCAGCGAATTAGAATCCACTCAACCACTGCGTCTTGCAAAGAATACCTTATTAAGTTTGAAGCTGATACTTTTGTCCCAGCCTCATTCACTTATGTTTATAAAGGAATTGAATATGAAAAAAATATTTGTCATGAACTTTGGGGCAACCTCCAGTAAGATTGCTTACTTTGAAGATGACCAGTGCCTCTACAAAGAAAATTTAACTCACCCTGCCGACCAGTTGGCGGCCTGTGAGACCATCTAGGACCAATTACCAATCCGCAAAAAGCTGTTGGTGATTTTATGGCTGAACATGGTATTGTGGTTAGTGAGTTGGATGCTGTCGTTTCTCGTGGGGGGCATACAGAACCCTTACAAGGTGGTGTTTACCGAGTAACACAGAAGATGTTGGACCAGTCCCGTTCCATGGAATATGGAAACCATCCAACAGATTTAGGTCTTCAATTGGCTGGTGTCTATACCCAAGAAGGACCAACAGCCTATACTGTAGATAGCTCATGTACTGATGAATTTGAAACCTTGGCTCGCTATTCTGGCCTTAAGGAAATCGAGCGTGTCAGTCGCTTCCAAATCTTGAACCAACGTGCGGTTTCTCCGATCTATGCAGAGTCAATCGGTAAAAAATATGAAGACCTCAACCTGATTACTTGTATGATGGGTGGAGGAACCACTTGTGCAGCTCATAAAAAAACGTGCAGTTGATGCCGATTACGGTCTTGAAGGTGATGGACCATTTTCTACGGATCGCGCTAACGGCCTTCCTTCAGGTGCCTTGGTTGATCTCTGTTTCTCTGGAAAATATACTTACAAAGAAGTGAAGCGTAAACTCAAAGGTCTCGGTGGCTTAATGAGTTATGTTGGGGATACTGATGTACGCTCGATTGAAGAAAAAGCCCTCAACGGCGATGCTGCTTGTAAGAAAGCTCTGGAAGCAATGGCCTATCAAACTGCTAAGGACATTGCAGGTCTAGCTGCTGTACTAGAAGGTCAGGTTGACGCTATCTTGATTACTGGTGGTATTGCAAATTCAAAATTTATGATGAGCGAAATTACCAAGCGGGTTAATTTCATTGCTCCTGTTAAAATCTATCCAGGTGAGTTTGAAATGGACCCTCTTGGAACCAATGTCTATAAGGCCTTTATGGGGCAAGTAGATGTAAAAGAACTCGTCTAGAAAGAGGTTGAAATGGCTTTTACAAGTTTTACAGAAATTGAATCTTACATTTTATCTAATAACATCGTTAAAACAATTGCCTTGGCCTGTGCACAGGATGAAATTGCTCTAGCTTCTCTTGTCGAAGCGAAACGCAAAGGCGTTGTTAAAGGAATTCTAATCGGTGACCTGGAAGAGATTAAGGCGATTCTCTCTGACCTCTCTGAACCTGTCGAAGATTATGAATTGATTGAATGTCTCGATGAAATGGAAGCTGGTCGTCTAGCTGTTTCTCTCGTAAAAGAAGGTCGTGCGGATATCCCTATGAAGGGATTGATGATGACGTCTTCCTTCATGAAGGCTATCTTGAATAAGGAAGAAGGTTTCCTTGGTCAAGGTGATCTTTTGAGTCAGTCAACCGTCTTGGAATATCCTGAGCAAGGTCGTATGCAAATCATTGCTGACTGTGCGGTTAATATTGCCCCAGACTTGGAAGAGAAGAAAAAATTACTCAAAATTGTATCAATTTGGCCCACAAATTGGGCATTGACAAACCTAATGTCGCTTTCTTGTCAGCCCTTGAAAAAGTGAATCCTAAAATGCCATCAACTGTTGATGCGGATGCTTTGGCGAATTGGGATGGCTTTGTGGGAGCAGGTCATCTAGCAGGTCCTTTTTTCCTTTTTCCAAAAACAGTTGTGCACTTTCAAGAGGAGAGGTGACTACTTTCATAGCATTTTTAACAAACTCATTTGAAAGCCCTGTATGACCATCAGCATTTTTAACACATAAGATTCCCTCCGTTTAAACTTAATCAAATGAGTTCTAGCCTAGAATTTTCCTCTTCTAGGCTTTTCTTTTGCCCTTATTTTTATCATTCTATGCTAAAATAAAGATAACACTTTCAAAGGAGCGATTTATGTCTCAAACATTAGCATTTGGTTATGGAAAAGCAATAGCAGAGCTACAGCTCAAGCGACTTAACCGCCACGGGATTATCGCTGGGGCGACAGGGACGGGCAAGACTGTAACTCTCAAGGTCTTGGCAGAGCAGCTGAGCGATGCAGGGATTCCTGTCTTTCTCTCGGATATCAAAGGCGATCTGACCAGCCTAGCTCAACCCAATACTGGTGAGGTTAGTCCCGACCGCCTGACAGCAACTCACTATGAGAACTATGAGCCAACAGCCTATCCTGTTGAACTCTGGGATGTGATGGGAGAGTCTGGTGTGCCAGTCCGCATGACCATCTCTGAAATGGGTCCTGTGCTTTTGACCCGTCTTTTGGGGCTCAATGAGACGCAGGAATCAATTCTTAACATTGTTTTTAGCGTAGCAGATGAACGTGGTCTTCTCCTCATTGACATGATGGATTTACGTGCCATGCTCAACTATGTGGCTGAACATGCTACTGAATTAAGCCAGTATTACGGCAATATTCCAGCACGTTCCGTTGGGGCGATTTTACGAAGCCTGGTCGTTTTGGAACAGCAAGGAGGCAAGGTCTTCTTTGGTGAGCCGAGCCTTGAAATTGCAGACCTGATGAAGACAGATGCCACAACAGGTAAAGGGGTTATCAATATCCTCAATGCGACTCAACTCTTTAACCAGCCAACCCTCTATTCAACTGTTCTACTCTCACTCTTGTCGGAGTTGTATGAGACTCTTCCGGAGGTTGGTGATTTGGATCAGCCTAAGATGGTCTTCTTCTTTGATGAGGCTCATGTCCTCTTCAAGGATGCACCGAAGGTGCTCATGGAAAAAATCGAGCTTATCGTTCGCTTGATTCGTTCCAAAGGCGTCGGGGTCTTCTTTGTCACCCAAAATCCTACCGATATCCCTGATACGGTAGCTGCCCAACTGGGGAACCGAATCCAGCATGGTCTGCGGGCTTTCACACCCAAGGAATTAAAAACAGTCGATACTGTTGCTCAGACCTTCCGTCAAGAAGACGGCCAAGACCTGGCTAAGGTCATTCAGGAACTCCAGGTCGGTGAGGCTGTCGTTTCAACGCTAGGAGCTGATGGAACACCGACTTATGCTGATCGCGTCATGATTTACCCACCAAAGAGTCTCTTAGGAACAGCAGATCCAAGTCTGGTTCTCAACCTCATCAACAACTCTGCTCTTATGGACAAGTATGCGGAAGCCATTGACCGTGAATCAGCTCATGAACAAATCGCTGCCATGACGCAAGAAAAAGAGGCTCAGCTTATGGCTGAAGCCAAGCGGGCTGAAGAAGAAAAAGCTGCTCAAGCTGCCCAAAAAGAAGCAGAAAAAGCAGCCAAACAGGCTGAGAAAGAGGCTGAAAAGGCCCGAGCTCAAGCCGAGCGTGAAGCTGCTAAAGCTAGCCGCCAAACATCAAGCCGCCGTAGCGATTCTGCCATGGACCGCCTGACCAAGAACATCATGGGCTCCGTCGGCCGTGAAGTCGGTCGTACCATCACCCGCGGTATCCTGGGGATGCTTAAAGGAAAATAAGATGATCTCTCATCAGCAGACGCTGGTGAGAGTTTTATATTTGATAAATAAAAACTAGAAGAACTTTGAAAAGGCGCAATAGAAATTGACTTTAAAACTGATTCAAAATCTCATCAGACATGGGCTCTAAACGGTGTGTATAAACCCTGCCACATCCTTGTCTTCGACTTGCGCCACCAAAGTACTATCTGCGTCTCACCGTCTTGTCTCGAAACTTTTTATTCGACTATGGCTTTGATTTTGCAAGAGTAGAGAAGTAGAAAATAACCACCCTCCTCATCCCTTCTTTTAATAGTTGGGAGAGGTAGGGTGGTTTCTTGTTTAGCGGCCGTTCATTGGAGCCATAGTGTTGAGGATGTTGTACTTGCGTTGGAGGTAGAATTTAATACCGAAGGCCACAACTGCGATGATAAGGGCAGGAATGGCAGGGGCCGCAAGGTTGATGCTGGCTGGGATGAGGGTTGACAGGGAGAAGATAGCGACCCAGCCCAGGGAAATCACGAGGAGAATTCCCAAGCGTTTCCAGAGACTTGGCACTTGACTCCGGTCTGGAGCGTTCATGTGGCGGTAGATGTAGTAGTAAGTCGCATACATTGCCCCCCCGCCAGCAAAGGCTAGGACGAAGAGGGAGATAATCCCGTAGTTGACAGTAGCCTGCTTAAAGAAGCCCAGGATACCGTTCATTCCGGCGAATAAGGCTAGGAAGAGGAGAGAAGTATCAAGCCACATGAGCCAAGGATTGGTATTTTTGGCTTCCTGGTTGGCCATGTTAGCAGCAGTCGCAGGCTTGCTAAAGCCAGCAGCCCAAGCAGTTGGTGCACCATAGAGATGACGGGCTGTATAGCCTTTTTTCTGGTTTTCTAGAATAGTTGGGATGATGGTTTCAAGGATTTCCTTGATTTCCGTATCGTTTTTCCCATCCTTGATGAGCTGGTTGGTAGCGATGTGGACAAATTCTTGGTTTTTCTTGGTGAGTTCAGTAAGGTTGTTCATGGGGCTTCCTTTTCTTTAGTTTTTAGGGGAATGGCAGAGCGGGTTTTCAAATCTTTGACAGTCCTGTCAGTGTTGGGGACGGGTCAGGTCTCTGCTCTGCTATGGCTTAGAGCTATTAGAACCACTTCTTGCGGAAGAAGTAGAGAATCATGAGGGAGCTTAGGCTAACAGCTATGAGGACGATGTACCAGAAGGCATGGGGGAGTCCGTTGAGAGGAAGCCAATTATTCTGGAAGTTCATCCCGTAAGCTGAGAAAATCACGGTCGGGATGTCCAAGGCCATGGTAACGAGGGCCAGGGTTTTCATGATGGTGTTCTGGTTGTTTCCGATGATGGAGGCAGAGGTTTCTGCCATCATGTTCAAGACGGTTTCATAGATAGTCGCCATCTCGATGGCCTGTTGGGTCTCGATGAGGGTATCTTCCAGTAAATCCTCGTCCTCAACATATTTTTTGAGGCTGCTGGTCGAGCTGGAGAGTTTTTTGACAATTCGCTCGTTGAATTTGAGTGAGGCCTTCAGGTAGACGATGGATTTTTCCAGCTCCATCATGTCGATCAGCTGTTCATTACTGGTCGAGCGTTCTAGTTGTGCCTCAATACGATCAGTTTGACGGTCGATGGACCGCAAGGCTGTCAGGAAAAGCTCTGCATTGCGGTAGAGAATTTGAAAGATGAATCTAGTCCGCATAAAGGTATAGAAGTTCTTGATGCGGCGATTATGGAAGTTGTCAAATAGGGTCAGGTCTTCCAAACATGTCGTGATGATTCCAGACTTGGTCGTGATGATACCTAGCGGGATGGTCACATAGTAGTTGCGGCCATTACGCTCTTCGATGATGGGTACGTCGACGATAATCAGGGTGTAATCATCCTCAATGGTGATACGGGAAGTTTCTTCCGCATCAAGAGGCGCCCGCAAGTCGGTGATATCGATGTTAAATTGCTCTGCTAATTTAACAGACTCTTCCTGGGAGGGGTTGACCAAATTAATCCAAGCCCCAGGCTCGAATGTATCAATTTCTTTTAATTCTGTCGCGGTTGATAGAAAAATCTGCTTCATCGCGCGCCCTCCCATTCTATAAGATTTTTGTCATGCAGGTGAGGAAGGGACTGTTCCATTTCCTCAAATTGCCATACCAATCTATTATACACTAAAACTGGTCAAAAAAGACGAGAAATGATAGTTTTTTAGAAAAGTGTTTGCCTGAAATTTTGTTATAATAGTAACAATTATTCTAGAAAAGGATGGCAGTAGGGCTGATACACACTCAGAATCAAAATGAGACGAGACAGGTTACGTAGACTTAAGTGAGTTAGGTCAGAAAAGCTAACGACGTTTGGTTTTGATTTTGGAAGAGTTTAAAAGGTCAGGCTGCCCACGGTTAAGATGCAAGAAACCATTTCTATACACGGGGCGCGTGCCCATAATTTAAAAAATATCGATGTGGATATCCCACGTGACAAGCTGGTTGTTGTGACGGGCTTGTCAGGGTCAGGCAAGTCCAGTTTGGCCTTTGATACCATCTATGCTGAGGGGCAACGCCGTTATGTCGAGAGCTTGTCGGCCTACGCCAGACAGTTTTTGGGCAATATGGATAAGCCTGACGTAGACTCTATTGATGGTCTCAGCCCTGCTATTTCCATCGATCAAAAAACGACCAGCAAGAACCCTCGTTCAACCGTTGGGACAGCAACGGAGATTAATGATTATCTCCGCCTGCTTTTTGCCCGTGTTGGGAAACCCTACTGTGTCAATGGGCACGGTCTCATTACGGCATCGTCGGTTGAGCAGATTGTAGATGAGGTCCTGGCCCTGCCTGAGCGGACACGGATGCAGATTTTGGCGCCAGTCATTCGCCGTAAGAAGGGCCAGCACAAGACCATCTTTGATAAAATCCAAAAGGATGGTTACGTGCGTGTGCGGGTCAACGGAGAAATCTACGATGTGACCGAGGCGCCGGAATTATCCAAGAGCAAGCTTCACAATATTGAGGTGGTAGTGGACCGTCTGGTGAACAAGGACGGCATTCGCTCACGGCTCTTTGATTCAGTGGAGGCTGCTCTTCGTTTGGGGGACGGCTACCTGATTATTGACACTATGGACGGCAATGAACTGCTGTACTCGGAGTATTATTCTTGTCCGGTTTGTGGCTTCACGGTGCCTGAGTTGGAGCCCCGCCTCTTTTCTTTCAATGCTCCTTTTGGGTCCTGTGCGACCTGCGATGGTTTGGGCATGCATTTGGAGGCTGACCTGGACTTGGTCATTCCTGATCCTAGCCTGACCTTACGCGAGGGGGCTATTTCTCCATGGAATCCGATTTCCTCCAATTATTATCCAGCCATGTTGGAGCAGGCCATGGCCCAGTTTGGGATTGATTTAGACACGCCTTTTGAACAAATGGCAGAGCAGGACAGGCAGCTGGTGCTCTACGGTTCAGGTGACCGTCAGTTCCATTTCCACTATGAAAATGACTTCGGTGGGGTGCGTGATATTGACATGCCTTTTGAAGGAGTTATCACCAATATCGAACGTCGCTACCACGATACCGCCAGCGACTTCACCCGTAACGTTATGCGGGGCTACATGAATGAACTGCCCTGCGCGACCTGTCATGGTTACCGTCTCAATGACCAGGCCATGTCTGTCAAACTCGGTGGTGAAGAGGGGCTGAATATCGGACAAATTTCAGACCTATCGATTGAAAACCACCTCAGTCATCTCCAAGGTTTGACCCTGGAAAATAATGACGAAGCCATCGCAAGACCCATTCTCAAGGAAATAATTGACCGCCTGACCTTCCTTAACAATGTGGGCCTCAACTACCTGACCCTGTCTCGGTCTGCTGGGACTCTGTCAGGTGGTGAAAGTCAGCGGATTCGCTTGGCGACGCAGATTGGGTCCAACCTTTCAGGTGTCCTCTATGTTCTGGACGAGCCCTCCATTGGCCTCCATCAGCGCGACAACGATCGCCTCATTGACAGCTTGAAAAAGATGCGTGATTTGGGTAACACCTTGATTGTGGTAGAGCACGATGAAGATACCATGATGCAGGCGGACTGGCTGATTGATGTCGGACCTGGTGCAGGAGCTTTAGGTGGACAGATTGTGGCCTCTGGGACACCTGCTCAAGTCGCTAAAAACAAGAAATCCATTACAGGCCAGTACCTGTCCGGCAAGAAAGAAATCCCTGTCCCCCTAGAACGTCGCGAGGGCACGGGTCGTTTCTTGGAAGTTAAGGGAGCGACTGAACACAACCTGCAAAATCTGGATGTCAAATTCCCGCTGGGTAAATTTATCGCGGTAACCGGTGTCTCAGGCTCTGGGAAATCAACCCTGGTCAACAGTATTCTGAAGAAAGCTATTGCCCAAAAACTCAACCGCAATAGTGAGAAGCCTGGCAAACATAAGTCTGTCGAAGGCATTGAGCACATCGACCGTTTAATTGACATTGACCAGAGTCCGATTGGGCGGACACCACGGTCTAATCCTGCAACCTATACAGGCGTATTTGACGATATTCGGGACCTTTTTGCCAAAACCAACGAAGCCAAAATCCGTGGCTACAAGAAGGGACGTTTCTCCTTTAACGTAAAGGGTGGTCGCTGTGAAGCCTGTTCTGGTGATGGGATTATCAAGATTGAGATGCACTTCCTGCCAGATGTCTACGTTCCTTGTGAGGTCTGTCATGGCAAGCGCTACAATTCAGAGACGCTGGAGGTCCACTACAAGGAAAAGAGTATCGCAGATATTCTTGACATGACGGTGGATGACGCGGTAGAATTCTTCGCGCCTATTCCTAAGATTGCCCGTAAGGTGCAGACCATCAAGGATGTGGGGCTGGGCTATGTCACTCTAGGGCAACCAGCTACAACCCTCTCTGGTGGTGAGGCCCAGCGGATGAAGTTGGCCAGCGAACTCCACAAGCGGTCAACGGGCAAGTCCCTCTATATTTTGGACGAGCCGACAACAGGACTTCATACGGATGATATTGCTCGTCTCCTCAAGGTACTGGAGCGTTTTGTGGACGATGGCAATACAGTTCTTGTGATTGAACATAACCTGGATGTCATCAAGACGGCCGACCACATTATCGACCTCGGACCAGAGGGCGGTATCGGTGGTGGAACGATTGTCGCAACCGGTACTCCAGAAGAGGTAGCTGACAACCCAGCCAGCTTTACAGGGCAGTACCTTAAGGCTAAGCTAAAATAAGGAAATGTACAGAGCTAAAAAGTCGACTTTTCTTGGGGTCGGCTTTTTGCTATCCCTACTTTAAAAACCAGCGATTTTTTGCTATACTAGGAGCAAAACAATGCGATTGAGGAGGCATCTGATGCAGGCACGTGTAGAACGTTTGGTGACTAAGATTGAAGAGGCTGGTTTGGGCGGTCTTTTGGTGACAGAAGCCAAGAATATTTTTTACCTGACCGGCTTTTCTGGAACGGCGGGCACTGTTTTTGTCAGCCCCAAGCGACGGATTTTTGTGACGGACGACCGCTATGCTCTCATCGCCAAGCAGACCATCCAAGGTTTTGATATCATCAGCACGCGGACAGCTCTGACAGAGATTGCCAATGCTATCGCAGATGATGGCCTAGAGACTCTCGGGTTTGAAGACACGGTCAGCTACCAGTTTTATCAGGCTTTGAAAGCTGCCTTTCCCCATCAGGACTTGCAGGCCCAGACCAACTTTGTTGAAGGGTTACGGATCATTAAGGATGCGGATGAGGCAGCGATTATTCGCCGGGCTTGCCAGATTTCTGACCAGGCCTTTATCGATGCCTTGGATTTCATCAAGCCTGGGAAAACTGAGCTTGAGGTTGCTAATTTTCTGGACTTTCGCATGCGTGAACTAGGAGCTTCTGGCATTTCCTTTGATACGATTGCGGCATCAGGTTTCCGCTCTGCTATGCCCCATGGCAGAGCAAGTGACAAAGTCATCGAGGCTGGCGAGTCTCTAACCTTGGACTTTGGCTGCTACTACCAGCACTACGCCTCTGATATGACACGGACGGTCCACGTGGGCCACGTGACCGATGAGGAGCGTGAAATCTACGCGGTAACCCTGGCGGCCAACCAGGCTCTCATTGACCAAGCTAGGGCTGGCATGACCTACATCGATTTTGACCGTGTACCACGGCAATTGATTGAGGATAAGGGGTACGGTGCTAACTTTACTCATGGTATCGGGCATGGTCTAGGACTGGACGTCCACGAACTGCCATTTTTCACCAAGACGGCTGATGAACTAAAACCAGGTATGGTGGTGACTGACGAACCTGGGATTTATCTGGATGGACTCTACGGTGTCCGCATCGAAGACGACCTCCTCATCACCGAAACTGGCTGTGAAGTCTTGACCCTGGCACCCAAGGAATTGATTGTCTTGTAAAGAGGGTAGATGAGGAATAGAGTGTCAGAAAGACAGTCGACCTTGTTTAGGATGTTCATATTATAAAAAGTAAAGATAGAAGACTTAGGAGAAAATACCTATGCCAAATCGTTTATCATGGGAAGATTATTTTATGGCTAATGCGGAGCTGATTTCCAAGCGTTCCACCTGTGATCGTGCCTTTGTAGGGGCGGTTTTGGTCAAGGACAACCGCATCATTGCGACTGGTTATAATGGTGGTGTGGCCGCGACGGACAACTGTAATGAGGCTGGCCATTACATGGAAGATGGCCATTGTATTCGTACGGTTCATGCGGAGATGAATGCCCTCATTCAGTGTGCCAAGGAGGGGATTTCGACCAATAACACGGAGATTTACGTGACCCATTTCCCTTGCATCAACTGCACCAAGGCTCTACTTCAGGCGGGCATCACCAAGATTACCTACAAGCATGCCTATCGGCCCCATCCCTTTGCCCTGGAACTGATTGAGAAGAAGGGTGTGGTCTGTACCCAGCATGATGTACCGACCCTGACCTTGGGTGAAGAGTCCTAGTTCCGATAGTTGCTCTGCTATGGTTGAAAAATAGCAGAGCAGAAATGGCACAGGTCTTGCCCTCGAAAGAGAGGATTTTTCTGAGTATTGCTTGACAGAAGCCAGCTGGTTTGTGCTATAATGGAAATAAGAAAAAAGCCCAATTTGGGTTTTTTAGTTTAGAAAAAAGGAGCATTGCTATGCTAGATTCATTTGACAAGGGCTGGTTCGTTCTGCAAACCTACTCTGGTTACGAAAACAAGGTTAAGGAGAACCTCCTTCAACGCGCTCAAACCTATAACATGTTGGAAAATATCCTCCGTGTTGAAATCCCAACACAGACGGTAAACGTTGAGAAAAATGGTGAAGTTAAAGAAGTTGAAGAGAACCGCTTCCCAGGTTACGTCTTGGTTGAGATGGTTATGACCGATGAAGCTTGGTTTGTGGTCCGTAACACGCCTAACGTTACGGGATTTGTCGGCTCTCACGGGAACCGTTCTAAGCCAACACCACTCTTGGAAGAAGAAATCCGTCAAATCTTGATTTCTATGGGACAAACAGTCGATGTTATTGATACCAACATCAAGCCTGGTGATATGGTTCAAATTATCGACGGTGCCTTCATGGGACAAGAAGGGCGTGTCGTTGAAATTGATGGCAACAAGGTCCGCATCATGATCAACATGTTTGGTTCAGAAACAGCGGCTGAATTGGAACTCTACCAAATCGCAGAACTTTAAGATAAAAAGCTGAGCTCGCTAAGGCGGGCTTTTTACCTGCTCAAAAGCTTACATGAATAAGGGATTTTTGCTATAATAGTCCACAATGTAGAGATTGCGAGGTAGGACATGACAGTCGGATTAGCTTTAGAAGGTGGAGGCATGCGGGGCCTCTATACAGCAGGAGTCTTGGACGCCTTTATGGAGGCGGACATCCGGGTGGATGGCATCGTGGGAGTGTCTGCAGGTGCCCTCTTTGGGGTCAACTATGTTTCTGGTCAAAAGGGCCGAGCCCTGCGCTACAACAAGCACTTTGCCAAGGATCCTAACTACATGGGCTTTCGCTCTTGGTTGACGACGGGTAATATGGTCAACAAGGACTTCACCTACTACAAGGTGCCCTTTGAGCTGGATGTCTTTGATGAAGCGGCCTTTGAGGAATCCTCAGTTGACTTTTATTCGGTTGCGACCAACATTGAGACAGGGAAAGCCGAGTACCATCTCATTACCGATGTCCGCCAGGAGATGGAGTTGCTCAGAGCCAGCTCCGCTCTGCCACTGGTTTCCCGTGTGGTCGAATGGCAGGGCAAAAAATACCTGGATGGCGGCCTGTCTGACAGCATTCCGATTGACTTTGCTAAGAGTCTGGGGTTTGACAAGCTGATTGTCGTCTTGACCCGGCCGCTGGATTACCGCAAAAAAGCCTCCAGCCCTCTTCCCTACAAACTGGCCTACCGCAAGTATCCCAAGTTTGTTGAGGTCGCTAGCAAGCGTTACCTCCATTACAACAAGGCGGTGGAAAAAATAGCAGAGCAGGAAATGCAGGGCGAACTCTTTGCCATCCGCCCCAGCCAAAATCTGGTTATCGGCCGTCTGGAGAAAGACTCTGATAAATTTGACGAGATTTATGGCATCGGCGTAGCGGATGCAGAAGCAGCGCTGCCAGAGTTGAGGGCTTATTTAGCAAGAGAAGACAATTAGGACACTAATATAAAAAAGATGTTGAGAAATAGCAGTCTCAACATCTTTTTGATTTATAGAAAGGTAGTGACGTCATCAACAGAGTAGCGAGTGGTCTTGACGGTATCCTTGTTTTTCAGAACATCTTCTTTTCCGATAGCGATAGCCATGGTTGGTACATAACGGACAGGGTCGAGGCCAAGTATTTCCGCTGCAACCTTGGCGTTATAACCTTGAATGGCATTGGTATCGTAGCCGTGCGCACGAGCGACTAACATGAGTTGCATGGCTGCCAATGACCCGCCAATCTTCGCATCTGTGACCAGTCCTTCATAGGAGGCAGCTTCATAGAGCGGCAAGAAGGTTCGTAAGACTTCATCCCGTTTTTCTGGAGAAATACGTCCTTCTTCAGCGGCCTTATTCCAAACATCACGATAGGACTTGTAAGCGTTGGTGTCTCCAAAGATAAAGACGATAGCTGCTGCGGTGTCTACTTGTGGCAGGTTAAACTGTAAAAAGAAGGAGCGCAGCTTTTCTTTGCCTTCTTCTGTATCGATAATGACAAATTTCCAAGGTTGCAGGTTGCAGGCTGAAGGGGCTAGGATTGTTTGCTGTATCATCTCAGTCAATTCTTCTCGGCTGATTTTAGCTTCTGTGTCAAAGTAGCGGACAGAATGGCGGTTGAGAACGACATCTGTAAAGTCATTGTTTCGTATAGTCATCATGGCAATACTCCTTTTATTATAATCTTGAATGCGCTTTCAATAATATATTATAAATCAAACTATCAAACAATGCAAAAGAAAAATAAAAAAATCACAAACTTTCCCCTTATAAAATCTCCGTTATCAAAATCCTCCCCAATTCCACCAAAACATGGTATAATAAAAAGAATATTCATTCTATTATTGGAGAGAGATATGGCAACTTACAACCACAGAGAAATTGAACCCAAGTGGCAGGGCTACTGGGCAGAAAATCACACCTTTAAAACAGGGACAGACAGCAGCAAGCCAAACTTCTACGCTTTGGACATGTTCCCTTATCCATCAGGAGCGGGTCTTCACGTAGGACATCCAGAAGGCTACACGGCGACAGACATTCTCAGCCGCTACAAACGGGCAGCTGGCTACAACGTCTTGCACCCGATGGGCTGGGACGCTTTTGGTTTGCCAGCAGAGCAATACGCCATGGATACAGGGAATGACCCTGCTGAGTTTACAGCACAAAACATCGCGACCTTCAAACGCCAGATCAACGCCCTTGGCTTTTCCTACGACTGGGACCGTGAAATCAACACAACCGATCCAAACTACTACAAGTGGACCCAGTGGATTTTCACTAAGCTCTACGAAAAAGGCTTGGCCTACGAAGCAGAAGTGCCTGTTAACTGGGTAGAAGAACTGGGCACCGCTATTGCCAATGAAGAAGTGCTGCCAGATGGAACGTCTGAGCGTGGTGGCTATCCTGTTGTCCGCAAGCCTATGCGCCAATGGATGCTGAAAATTACAGCCTACGCTGAACGTCTCCTCAATGACCTGGAGGAAGTGGACTGGCCAGAATCCATCAAGGATATGCAACGCAACTGGATTGGCAAGTCAACCGGTGCCAATGTGACTTTTAAGATTAAGGACACCGATCTGGATTTTACTGTCTTTACGACTCGTCCGGATACCTTGTTTGGGGCGACCTACGCTGTTTTGGCGCCAGAGCATGCCTTGGTCGATACCATCACGACAGCCGACCAAGCGCAAGCAGTAGCCGACTACAAGCATCAAGCCAGTCTCAAATCTGATTTGGCCCGGACCGACCTAGCCAAGGAAAAGACAGGTGTTTGGACTGGTGCCTACGCCATCAACCCTGTCAACGGCAAGGAAATTCCAATCTGGATTGCAGACTATGTCTTGGCAAGCTACGGAACAGGTGCCATCATGGCTGTACCTGCCCACGACGAACGCGACTGGGAATTTGCTAAGCAGTTTGACCTGCCCATCCTTCCTGTCCTTGAAGGTGGCGACGTAGAAGCTGCAGCCTACACTGAAGACGGCCTCCACATCAATTCTGACTTCCTCAACGGTCTGGACAAGGCTGACGCCATTGCTAAGATGGTCGCTTGGTTGGAAGAAAATGGTGTCGGCAACGAGAAAATCACCTACCGTCTCCGCGACTGGCTCTTCAGCCGTCAGCGTTATTGGGGTGAGCCAATTCCGATTATCCATTGGGAAGATGGCACGTCAACTGCAGTTCCAGAAAATGAACTTCCGCTGGTCCTTCCAGTGACCAAGGACATTCGTCCTTCAGGAACAGGAGAAAGCCCGCTGGCTAACCTGACGGACTGGCTGACTGTGACCCGCGAAGATGGTGTCAAGGGTCGTCGGGAAACCAACACCATGCCCCAGTGGGCGGGTTCTAGCTGGTACTACCTGCGTTACATCGATCCGAAAAACAATGACAAATTGGCTGACGAAGACCTGCTCAAGGCTTGGTTACCAGTGGATATCTACATCGGTGGTGCGGAGCATGCCGTGCTTCACCTCCTCTATGCCCGCTTCTGGCACAAGTTCCTTTATGACATCGGCGTGGTGCCGACCAAGGAACCTTTCCAAAAACTCTTCAACCAAGGGATGATTTTGGGAACTAGCTACCGCGATGACCGTGGGGCGCTGGTTGCGACGGATAAAGTGGAAAAACGCGACGGCAGTTTCTTCCACATCGAGACGGGAGAGGAGCTGGAACAAGCCCCTGCCAAGATGTCTAAGTCTCTTAAAAACGTAGTCAACCCTGACGATGTGGTCAACCAGTACGGTGCCGACACCCTGCGGGTTTACGAGATGTTCATGGGGCCGCTCGATGCCTCAATCGCCTGGTCTGAAGAAGGCCTCGAAGGCTCACGTAAGTTCTTGGACCGCGTCTACCGTTTGATTACAACTAAGGACATTGTGGCGGAAAATAGCGGAGCTTTGGACAAGGTCTACCATGAAACCGTTAAAACGGTGACCGAGCACATCGAAGAGCTCAAGTTCAACACCGCCATTGCCCAGCTCATGATTTTCGTCAACGCAGCCAACAAAGAAGAATCTCTCTTTGTGGATTACGCCAAAGGCTTTATCCAGCTGATCGCACCATTTGCCCCGCACTTGGGTGAAGAGCTCTGGGCAAGTGAGACTGGCAGCACCGACGGTATTTCCTATGTGGCATGGCCAACCTATGACGCTAGCAAGCTGGTCGAAGCCGAAGTCGAAATCGTTGTCCAAATCAAGGGCAAGGTGAAAGCTCGCTTGATCGTAGCCAAAGACCTCAGCCAAGAAGAACTGCAAGCTGTAGCCCTAGCCGACGAAAAGGTCCAAGCCGAAATCGCTGGACAAACCGTAGTGAAGGTGATTGCGGTTCCGAATAAGCTGGTCAATATTGTGACCAAATAATAGACAAGAGGAAAGGCTGAAATGAAACAGAGACCAACTTCCTTAAAGGAAAAGACGAAAGTTTTTTTAGAAAATTTATTTGGCATTGTGATTATAATCCCTGTGGTTATTGTGTGTTGGTTTATCTTTCCTTATGTGATTATTAGAGATACGATTGTAGCAAAAGGAGCGATTATTTGGTACACGGTCAGTTCGCGAGGAGGACAGTTGCCTAATTACATTCTAATTTTGCTCTCTCTCTTTCTCTGGTGGGCCGCTCTTAGTGAGTTTACCCCTCTTCCTCATTCCTTATCTATCTATAGGTTTATGGGGTTTGTAGAAACACCCAATACTGCTAAGTTGAGAAGGAAAAAGGCCAAAGAAGTTTACAGCTCTCTTTCCCCAGAAGAAAAAGCCATCCAAGATAAAATGGATGAGACTTTGCAAAATATTTCTTTTTTAGGGTTATTGCCAGATAAACCTGACCAAGGGCGCTTTTCCTGTGTCAATTGTGGTTACGAGTGGGAAGTCCGTATTGCTAAAATCTATCAGCGGAAGCAATGCGGTCAATGTGCTGTCAGGTATGCCAAGGAGTAGCGATACCTAGTAAATTGATAAAGGAAAATAACCATCCACCTGATCAGGTGGATGGTTTGTTTATCTTTCTTCAACGACTTCGATACAATAGTTGGTTTGGTGGCAATGTGGGCAGGTCAGCTTGCGGGTGCGAGGGGTGTGTCTTGCAAAGAAAAAGGTTTTGAAGTTCGGTTTGAAGGTTTCTTTGCAGAGAGGGCAGATATAGCTAATCTGTTGATAATAGTTCCAAATCCAGTAGCCGATTCCGTTTAAGAAAAAACAGCGGAATACAAGAAGAGGTGTTAATGCTCCGAATATCAGTATAGTTGCTGGGAGGTGTCCAGTAGCAAACAGCAAGGCAGTCAGGATATTGCTCACAATCAGCAGTTTGTTTGGAATTGTTTTTGAATTCCGAAAGAACAGTTTCCAAACAATCCAGGAGAGCAAGGACATGATGAATAATCGCATCATGATTTCTTCGACGACGCCACCATAAGTGATTGAGGATACCCATGATGCCAGTGAGGGCTTGTTGTTATAGGTTTGAGAAATCTGAGATATATGTCCAAATAATAGTTTATCTAAACTAAGGATACAACCAGTTCCTACTGCGATGACTACAGTGGCTTTTAAAGCTGTTTTTTTACTGTAAAACCTCTCATGAGTCCAATTTTTTGTGCTACTAGATAGCCAAGGAAGCCTAAAACAATCGCGTATAATAGAGTTTGCAATGTCACAATGGCATAATATGCTGGTAGTGAGGGTAATTTTGAAAGCAACAAATTTCTATTTTCAACACTCATATTTTCCCAAGTATAGATAGCGGTGACAACAACAAAACAAACTTCAATGCGGGTTTATACGACGTGAACATCCATTTTCCTCCCGGTTCTAATGTTTAGTGGAATTCTCAACCACTTCCACACAGTAACTGGTGTGCTGGCAGTGCGGACAAGGGAGTTTACGAGTTCGTGGAGTGTGTCTAGCTAGCAGAAATGCTTTCGGCTCAGGCTTGAAAGTCTTATGGCAGACTGGACAGAGATAGAGTACCTGCTGGTAGTAATTCCAGATTAAATAACCTAGGCCTCCCAGATAGAGGATCGCTGCGGGCCAAGCCAGCCAAGACATTTCCTTGGTTTTGGCTATCCAGATCATGCTGAGAAAGACAGTGACAACAAGCAGCAATTTCAAGACTTGCTTGCCAGCAAAATGACGCCAGGTGAGTTGGTGTTTCATGGTTAGAGAAATGTCAGGTAGTTGATTTAGAGTGAAATTGGTATCTTGCTGCAGGGTTTTCCGTAAGAACTGCAATTGCTTGATTTTTTCTTCTTGCAGTTTAGCGGCAGTTTCGAGACTAGTGATATGGATATCCAAGAGACTAGCCAGGGTGCTCTCAGCGTGTTGGTCTTGGATGATCTCCTTAATCTGTGGAATGGAAAAATCCAGCTCCCGCAGGTAGCAAATCATCCGTAGCTTGTTCAAGTCTTCTTCCGAATAGAGACGACGGCCGCCCTCGCTCCAGTCAGAAGGGATTAGAATCCCACGGCTATCATAATATTGTACCGTCCTCACAGAGACATTTGCAGCTGAGGCCAATTCACCCGTAGTGTATTGAGACATTTCTTTCACCTCCTTTCGATGCTATCTTACTACATGACCTTGGGTCACAAGCAAGCCCTAACGCTAGGTCATTTTTCTTTTTTTATTTTATTTTATCAAAAATAGCAGAGCTTTGCGAGGTTGACAAAAGGTTGACAGTGTTGTCAAGTAGCTCCGCTATTTAAAAAATCCATATATTAACCGTTTACAATTTTTAAATTTAGGGGTAAAATGAAGTTAGAAACATAAATGAGGTGACCTTATGGAAATCAAAACACGTGTGATTGAAGTGCTGGATGGGCAAGACTATAACCAGATTACCTTGGTCAATGACCATGGAGTGGAGGCAAGTTTCTTGACGCTTGGAGCGACCTGGCAGACATTTTTAGTGCCAGATGGTAAGGGAGGACAAAAGGACTTGGTTCTCGGATTTGCGACACCCAGCGATTACCTTAAGAGCGGGATGGCTGCAGGCCAGTCTGTTGGCCGTGTAGCAGGGCGGATTAGTCAAGGGCATGCGGAGATTAGTGGCCTTAGCTACCAACTGCCAACTAATAATAATGGCAATACCCTCCATGGGGGGCCTGGTGGACTGCATTTGCAAAATTGGGACTTTGAGACTCTGGAAGCACCTGATCGAGTTGGTGTTGTCTTTACTTACCAGGCTCGCCAGGAACTAGATGGTTTCCCGGGAGATATGACGGTTACGGCGACTTATACGCTGGACAATGCCAATCAGTTAACGGTTACTTACAAGGGAGCTGAAGCGACAGAAGATACGCTCTTTAATCCGACCAACCATGTCTATTTTAACCTCAGTAACGGTCAGGATTTGGCGACGCATCGATTTACAGTGGCAGCTGATGCCATTTTAGCGGTCGATGAATTCCTCATTCCATCGGGCCAATATTGCGATGTCACAGATACGCCTTATGATTTTCGAGCGGGCGCACCTCTGGTCCCTGCTATTGAGGCGACTGGTGGGATTGATGATACCTTTTTGGTCAATAGCAGAGCGGATGAACCGATTGCCGTTCTTCTAGATGAAGCCTCAGGCGACCAAGTGTCTATATTTTCTGACCGGAATGCCCTGGTTGTCTATAGCTTGAATTTCCCTGATGACCAAGCCTATTTTAACCGTGATCATGGAAAACCAGGCACCAAGCACGAAGGAGTGGCCTTGGAAGCCCAATTCCCACCTGATGCTATTAACCATCCAGAATTTGCGGACATCGTCTTGCCAAAAGGTCAAGAACGAACTTATACGATTAGCTACGCCTACGAAAAAATTTAGAACAAGCTAAAAAGGACTTCCATGGTCCTTTTTGCTTGCCTTGACAATCTTCCAAAATCAAAAGGATACGTCGTTCGTTTTCTATATTTAATTCTCTTTTGGATATGTTAGCCTGCCTTGTCTATTGAGGTTTTGAACGAGTATAAAACATTAAAAAGGACTTTCATGGTCCTTTTTGACTACTTTGAAGATAGGCAGGAATCTGATATCTGAAAAAGTCATCTATGGCAGGTTTTTCAGACTACACTTGTGTGAGACTGCTCTGCTATTTTTCCGTGATAAAAAAATCCTAACCCTGTGATAGACAATCTGTATTGGACGCGACTGCCTTAGCGTGATAAGATAGGGATACTAGATTTGACAGGAAGTGAGGGTGGCACATGGCTAAGGTAAAGATTGGAATTTCTGGTAATATCAAAGAGATGCCGGCAGATTCAGGCTGGATTTATGATGCGGTTCCCCGCGGTCTGTCGGATTGCGTCAAGGAGGCTGGTGGTCTGCCAATTGTCATTCCTGTTAGCGATCCTGCCCTGGCCAAGGACTATGTTGAAATGATCGACAAGCTCATCTTGTCCGGTGGGCAAAATGTGGATCCGAGTTTTTATGGAGAAGAAAAATCCATCGATTCTGATGACTATCACTTGGAGCGGGATGAGTTTGAATTGGCCCTCATTCGCGAGGCCCTCAAGCAACACAAGCCAATCTTTGCAGTCTGCCGTGGCATGCAGTTGGTCAATGTTGCTCTTGGAGGCACTCTTAATCAGGCTGTGACGAAACATTGGCAGAGCTATGAGGACTTGACGTCGCATTCGCTAGAAGTCAAACCTGACAGTACCGTCAGTCGCTTTTTCAAGGATGGTAATTCTGTCAACTCCTACCATCGCCAGAGTGTCAAGGACCTGGCTCCAGGGCTTGAAGTAACGGCGCGTGATCCTCGTGATGGAACGATTGAGGCAGTTGAAGGTAAAGATGGCCATGCTATTATCGGCTTTCAATGGCATCCTGAGTTTTTGATTGGACATTGCGAACAACACCGATCATTTTTCCAGTATTTGGTGAATCAATTTTAAAAAGCATATTGAGCAGGCTGACAAGAGTTGGTCTGTTTTTGATTTACTTCATAAAAAATAAACCACCTGTTAGACAGATGGTTTACCAATTTGAGACTTTAACGATTCTTAAGTTCAAGATAGCGGTTGTGCCAGATATCTATAAAAGCCTGCGAAAACGGCCCTTTCTCGGTGTTAATCCAATCGACAAGGATTTTAACGTTTTCTTTGATGATGAAATCCAAATCCGGACCATAATTCATGGATTTTTTATGGGTCTCGTATTCATCGACATCGAGGAGACGTTTCTCTCCATCAGGGAAAACCTTGATATCCAAATCATAGTCGATGTATTTAAGAGCTTCTTCATCCATGAGATAGGGGCTTGCAAGGTTGCAGTAGTAGGACACACCTGTGTCACGGATCATCGCAACAATGTTAAACCAGTATTTCTTATGAAAATAGACGACTGCCGGTTCTCGTGTCACCCATCGTCTACCATCGCTCTCAGTCACCAGAGTATGGTCATTAACGCCGATAAGAGCATTTTCAGTTGTTTTTAATACCATGGTATCGCGCCAAGTTCGGTGCAATTTGCCGTTATGCTTATAACTTTGAATTGTAATAAAGTCTCCTTCTTTGGGTAATTTCATGAGGATTCACTTTCTACAATTAAATTTATCCTATACAGTTTATCACAAAATTTAGAAAATTGCACCTTTTATCAGTCTAAAGATAGTCGCGGAGACTCTGGTTTATCATATCGGATGAAAAACCCTTGCGGTAAAGCCCCTGATAGAGCCGTTGTTTGAGATCGTAGCCCTCATATTTTTTACTGTATTTACGGTAAAGTTTGTCCAATTCTTTTTCTAGTAGAGCTAATTCCTGGTCTTCATCGTCGTCAAACTCAAGAGCATCTATGCCAGCCTTGGCCAGCTGGGAGGAGAAGCCCTTGGTCAGGAGAGACTGCAATAGTTTGTCACGAAGGGCACGTTCCGTCAGTTTATTGGCGTACTTGCGATAGAGCTTGCTAGCAACCTTTTCCACCAGTTGACTAAAGTCCTCATCTTCAAGGGCAGATTCGATAGTCGTCGCAGGAATTCCCTTTTGCAGAAGTTTTTGCTTGAGCACAAAGGGCCCTTTGTCGCCTGTCGTTTGGTTGCTTTGGATGAATTGCTGAGCATAACGCTTGTCGTCCAACCACTTGTCTGCCTGGAGCTGGGAGATGATTTTGGGAATGATGGCTTCATCAATCTCATGCTTGTGGAGGTAGTCGATAACTTCCTTGCAGGTCCGTTGCTTGAAGGAGAGGTGGTAGAGGGCCAAGTCTTTTCCATAGGACAATTGAGCAAATATTTTGATGTCTGCCAGTTCCTCAGATGTGAGAGATTTGCCCTTGGTCAGCATGAATTTAACAATCGTATCTTCTGTGATGTAGAGTTTGTCCGTCTCCTCGATTTCCATCAGATAGAGGCGTTTTTTCTTTTCGAGTGTGGTGATTTTCATAAGGCTCCCTTTCTATCCAAAGGCTTCAATAGCAGCAATGAGTCGTAGCTTTTCCTCCTCAACCGTTTCTCTTCCATAGCAATCTAAGAAATAATCTCCGTATTGGTCTGTGCCGGTATTGTAATGGAGTGACCAAACAGCCCAAAAGAGGTCAACATGACGGTCCGAAATGCCTGCTAAGCCTACATCTATTAGTGCGGAAACGGTTTGTTCGTTGGTTAAGAGGATGTTCGGCAAGCAGTAATCTCCGTGAATGAACGTATCGGCTGTTAGCAGATGGGCTTGTTTTGTCATCAATGCACATGCCTCCTCACGGCTAGTTATTCCAAAATCTGGCAAGAGCGCCTTTTCGTAAAAACTTCCTCTCTCAGCATTTTCTTGAGCTGTTTTTAGATAGGTGTTAAGGCGGTTTGGGAGGGGAACGTTGTCAAGGGATGTATCGTGCAGCTGTCTGAGTGTGGTTGCCAGTGTTTGACAGACAGCCTTTGGGTTATCAAGGAAGGTGTGAGCTGGTTGGCCTTTGGCGGCTCGTGTCACTAAATAATCGCGGTCAGTGGAGATATAGTCTACAACTTCCACACTAAGGCCTTGGAGGTAAAACCAGTTTGTCAGATAGGTTTCTCCCTGCAGAGCCTGTTTTTGGTCTATTTTTAGGAAAAAGTCATCGCCGATTTTCAATACCTGTGCCCCTGAGTGCCCACTGGTATCTTGAATGACTTGATTATCTAGCAGCAGCTGTAATTGCTGGGGTAAGTTTTGTAGGTCATGGTTGGTCATCTTGTGCTCCTTATCTGTATTATAGCATGTTTCAGCACTATTTTTAGGTGTGAAATGGTACAATAGACTCATGTTACTAAAAGAAAAGCAAAAATTCCCTTTAAAAATTAAGCGAATGGGGATCAATGGCGAAGGCATCGGCTTTTACAAGAAAACCTTGGTCTTTGTACCTGGGGCTTTAAAAGGCGAAGAGGTCTATTGCCAGGCGACCAAGGTGCAGAAGAACTTTGTCGAGGCACGGATTGTTACTATCAACAAGCCTTCTAAGTTTCGGGTTCAGCCGGCTTGTCCTATCTATGAGGCCTGTGGTGGTTGCCAGATTATGCACCTGCGTTATGACAAGCAGTTGGAGTACAAGGCCGATGTCCTCAGACAAGCCCTGAAAAAATTCCAACCGGCAGGCTATGAAGACTATGAGATTCGCCCGACTATTGGTATGGACAAGCCGGTTCACTACCGGGCTAAATTGCAGTTTCAGACTCGCTCCTTTGGTGGCTCTGTCAAAGCTGGGCTCTACGCAGAAGGCTCTCATCGCTTGATTGAAATTCAGGATTGTCTTGTCCAGGACAAGCTGACCCAGGACATTATCAACACCACGGTCAAGCTCTTGGACAAGCACAAGATTCCCATTTACAACGAACGAAAGATCGCTGGGGTACGGACGGTCATGGTACGCCGGGCGGTCGCAACCGACCAGGTCCAGATGATTTTTATTACCAGTCGAGAAGTCCGTTTGTCAGGACTGATTTCAGAGCTCACAAAGACTTATCCGGAGATCAAGACAGTTGCTGTCAACCTCAATACTAGCAAGTCCAGTGATATTTATGGGGATAAGACCGAGATTATCTGGGGGCAGGAAGCAATTTCCGAGGAAGTCTTAGACTATGGCTTTGCCCTGTCACCACGTGCCTTTTACCAGCTTAATCCCCAACAGACCAATGCTCTCTACGGAGAGGCTGTTAAGGCCCTGGATGTGACACCTGATGACGACCTGATTGACGCCTACTGTGGTGTGGGGACCATCGGTTTTGCCTTTGCAGGCAAGGTACGGAGTGTGCGTGGTATGGATATTATCCCTGAAGCCATTGAAGATGCTCAGAAAAATGCTGTTGCCATGGGTTTTACCAATACCTACTATGAAGCTGGTAAGGCAGAAGACATCATTCCCAAATGGTACAGAGAAGGCTATCGTGCGACTGCCTTGGTGGTTGACCCGCCTCGGACAGGGCTGGACGACAAGCTCTTAGACACCATCTTGGATTTTGCTCCTGAAAAGATGGTCTATGTGTCCTGCAATGTCTCAACCCTGGCGCGTGACCTGGTCCGCCTAACCAAGGCCTATCAGGTGGAGTATATCCAGTCAGTTGATATGTTTCCGCATACAGCAAGGACCGAGGCTGTAGTGAAATTACAACGCAAATAGTCCTTTCCCTTTTATATTGTTAGGCTCAGGCTGAAAACGTCCCCCGGACTCTTTGACACTGACTACGTCAGTTCTATTTCCCACTTCAAAAGGTCTCAGCACCAGACCTTTTGAACTCCCGCATACCGCAAGGACCGAAGCGGTTGTTAAGTTGTCCAAGCTTAATATCGACCATGATATTAATCTTGAAATTGATGAGGAAGATATCAAGCAAATTACTTTCAAGAAAGATACTACCTATCAAGAAATTAAAGATTATACTCTAAAGAAACATAGGTTAAAAGTCTCAACGCTTTATATTGCTCAAATCAAGCGTAAAATTGGCATTGTTGAGCGCAAAAACTATAATCTATCAAAAAAAGAAAAACAAAAGATTCCAGTTTGTCCACCTGAGAAAGAAGCGGCTATTAGAGATGCTTTCGAATGGTTTGGAATGTTCTAGTCGTAAATCAAGTGTTGTTCTTATCTAACTTAAACAGAATTATAAAAACTCTATTATTTAGAGCATAGCAATAACTAAATTAAGTAATGAATGTACGAATTGTTTCGTGTGTAAGGGAGAAACATTTTGAAAGAATTTAAATGTCTAGCAGAAGATGCTAAATACATCTACTCCGTCGATATAGATGCTCTTATTAGTGCCTTTTCCGTAATTAGTGTGAAACAAGAAGATATTACTACACGTGATTTTTATAGTGTAGAGCAGTGGTCGGTCTGGAAGAAAAAGTACCGTTTGGTTTTTGAAACTTTCCATTGTGTTAAAGATTTTACTGGTGCATTCCTTTTAAACTTCTTAGTAAATATGATAAATGAATCATTAACTCTTGAGATGTATGAAAAGACTATATTATCTTTATCTAAAGAAGAAAGAGTATGGCAAATAGGGGAATGGTCAGGACTATCTTCTGTTGAAATAGAAACTATAAAAAAAGCAATGACTGATGACTTTTCTTTACAGGAACTTTATGAAAAAGTTGAGGAGTACTGTACTAGTTATTTAGGTTTTGTATCTTTTGTTCGAGATAGTGACAAATATATTAATGAGTTTATGTCGTTAGCTAAAGAATTAAGAAATCGTAAGGTAGAGGATTTTAAAAGCTTCCAACCGAAATTATTTGTAGAATTTAAACATTTTCTTGAGGATCGGTTGAAAGTGACAGATGTACTAACTTTATCGGAGGAATTGATGGGGAAATCCTTCCGTAATCGAGGCCCCTATGAGGTAACATACTTCGTTCCGACTGTATCTATGCCATTTCAAGCTTTAAGGTTATTTGATGAGAATGGAACAAAAGATGCAAAACAAATTCTTTTTTATCAACTGAAAAGTGACGAACAAACTCCTAAACAAATCGTCGAAAATTTAAGAGTTCTTTCTGATGAGACAAGATACCGCATTCTAACCTTATTATCTCAGAGAGGACCATTGAAAGGTAATGAAATAGTTAAAGCTCTCAATCTTGCTCCATCTACAATTTCTCATCATATGGTTTCATTAAAGCAGAGTGGATTGGTGATGGAGGAACCGGTTAAGACAGCTAAGTATTACAGTCTTTCTAAGAAAAACATAGCACGTCTTTTTAAAAAACTATCTAAAGATTTATCACTTGATGATAATTAACATTTATACTGAAAAAGGGCTGGAAGAACTCCAGCTTTTTTCTATTGACTTTTTATTTTTGTTCGACTATAATCTAATTAGATATAAATGGAACAAAGGGGGTGAAAATGGAAACTGTTATCCGAATAAAGAATTTAATAAGGCATTATGGAAATTCTTCTCATCTATTAAAAAGGAATGATAATGTTGTTGAAGCGTTGAAAGATATTTCATTTGAAGTTAAGAAGGGAGAAATTTTTGGATTATTGGGACAAAATGGTGCTGGAAAATCCACGACTATTAAAATTTTATCCACGATGCTTCTTCCAACTTGTGGTGAAGTCACTATTTTGGGTTACGATGTGACAAAGGATGAATCGAAGATTAGAGAATGTATTAATTTTGTGTTTGGAGGAGAGCGAAGTTTATACTTTAGGTTAACTGCTGAAGACAATCTGTACTATTTTGCTGATTTATATAAGATTTCACATGAAGAACAACTGATAAAGGTACCTCAACTTTTAGAATTAGTTGGACTTGGTGATGTTGGTAAAAGACGTGTTGAAACCTTTTCTAAAGGGATGAAGCAACGACTTCAAATCGCTAGAGCTCTATTAAATGATCCTGAGATTATTTTTTTAGATGAGCCTAGTATTGGTTTAGACCCTGTAGGGGCTTTGGAGCTTAGAAAGTTAATCAAAGAGTTAGCAGCTAAAGGAAAGACAATCTTATTGACAACTCATTATATGGCTGAAGCTGAAGAACTATGTGATCGTATTGCTATTTTGAACAAAGGAAAACTATTGACGTGTGGGACATTAACAGAATTAGCAAATTTTGTGACTGATTCAGAGAAAGAAGCTATTCTAGCTGAAAAGTTAAGAAGGCAGAGCCAATTAGAAGTTACTTTAGAAGATATCTATGTTACCTTAGTTGAAAGGAGTTAGGATGAAAGTTATATTTTCAAGTGCTTTAGTTCATATGAAGCAGGCATTTGCAAGAAGTATGTTCCGATACTGTATTTTTTTAAATCCATTATGTAACGCCTTTTTATTAGGAATGATATATACCGATAAATCTGATGCTGAATTTACCTTATATGCAATCTTAGGGACAGCGTTATCGTCTTTTTGGACAATTATCTGTTTTTCTTCTGCAGGTGACATTAACCGTGAAAAATATTTAGGTACTTTGCCAGTATTATTTATAGCCCCTGCTGGATTTCGAAAAATTATTTTTGGAAAACTTTTAGGAAACAGTCTATGGGGATTAATTTCTTTTGTTTTAAACATTCTATTCGTTGTATTCTTATTTGGTCGGACACTAGTCGTTAGCAATATTATTGCACTTATTCTGTTTGTTATTTTATCAGTGCTAACATTTGTAAGTTTAGGATTGTTAATGTGCTCAGCATTTACTCTATCAAGGCTCGCTCAATTATTAATGAATACGGTGGAATATCCATTATTGTTGATCACAGGCATGGTTTTTCCTTCTCATATATTATGGGAGCCCTTTCAATGGTTAGGACTCTGTTTTTCTCCAACTTGGGTAATGAAAGGTTTTAAACTTATTGTTTATGGAGGAAGTCTGAGAGACTATTTGCATGTTGCCTTTATTTTATGCGGTCTAACTATGATAAATTTTGGACTCGCTTATTTTTCTTTTGTTAAAATTGAAAAACGTTGTCGCATAGATGCTAGTCTGGAGGTGTACTAAATGGAATTTGTAAGTCGTTTTTTTAGGAGAATTCTTTTTTCTTACAAACAAGAGTCTTTATTATCGGACTGGAAAACCTACATTTTATTTGACTTAATTCCGCCGATTTCTCAAACTTTATTTTTTTCTTTAGTTGCTTATTATAGTTACGGACCTGACTATTTAAAAAAATGGATGATTGGGAATACCTTGCTGATGGCTTCTTTTAATGCTTTATTCGGTGTAGGGACTCAAATTATGGTGGAAAAGTATCATGGAACTTTAAGTCTTTTAATGGCTTCCCGAACACGACTGGGTTCTGTTTTCATGTCAAGTACTATCAGTGCAATGTTATCCAGTTTTATTTCAGTAGTAATTGGTTTGACTTTTATTAGCTTTTTACTGAATATTCATTGGAATGTGAATTTAATGTTTTCTTTTGTTGTTGTGCTATTAGTTGCTGTCTTTGTTTCGATGAGTTTTGGCTATATTTTTGCTTGTTTTATCTTGGTAACGAGTGAAACGAATTTAGTTCTAAACTTAGTGAGTCGTATTTTACTTATTTTCACAGGAGCTAACTTTTCTATATCAAAACTCCCTCCTGTTTTACAATTCTTTTCCAATCTATTACCTCTTACCCGTTCGATTAGAGTAGCACAAGGGTTGATAGAGGGGCAATCTTTAAGCTTAAATGGTAACTTGTTGCTCCAAGAAATATTTTTGGGATGTTGTTTCTTACTGTTGGGAGTTTTTTTATTGAAAGTAATGGAATATCAGGCTAGGAAAGGAGGAAGCGTTGAGTTTGTATGATTGGAATGTTTTGACTGAGATATTTTTATTGCATATAATTTTTTAAATGATTTAATTGATGATTGACTGTGTTGTGCCCATAATAGCATAGTTGAGTTGTGAATAGCATTAAGCAGGTGTTGAACCTGCTTTTTTGGTTTGCGATTAGCCAATGTTGCTCGCTATTGGGGCGAGGGGCGCAGTGAGTAAATCGCTTGACGATTTATAAGCAAGACTGGGGGAAGCAAAGCCGTAAGGCTATTGCGTGTATATTACTTTTGTTTTACTATTATTTTTGGTGGAGAGATTCTGACATACTATATTCGTAAACGAATATAGATTGGGTGAATAAAAAATGTCGTTTTCAATATCCGCAACACATGGAGGGCAGGAAATGGTTTCTGTCCCGCATAATAAAAGGGAAAATAAGTATATTCAGCAAGCTCATATAGATCCAAAAGGGATTCACGAGACATGGATTTACGAGCCCATAAAGGAAGCATATGACCGAATCTTTGGAGAAGCCCTTGAGCTTCATAATGCTGAGCAAGTAGCAAAAGGTCGTTGAGGGAGGCAAATTAAAGACTACCAAAAGCACTGCAGGGATTCAAAACAAACGAATGAAGTTTAAGTTCGAAAGTTGACTGAAAGTTCTAAAATGAAGTTAGCCAGTTGAGGGTATGAAAAAACATCCCAGAGAGATATAATGTAGTTCACCACAAACACATTAAAAGGAACTCTGAGATGCAAAACCATTATACTACAAAAGGCAAACATT
>NZ_JBHRZV010000004.1:0-50463 GCF_042649745.1 Streptococcus caprae
ATCAATCATCGACCGCGAAAATGTTTAGCTTACAGAACAGCTGTTGAAGCTCTCTTGAACGAGTTTAAATAAATGTTGCACTTTTTCTTGCAATTTATCATAATAAAATTTAAGTAGAACATGCAGATATGAAAAGGAACACTCTGATTGAAGTGTTCCTTTTTTTTACTTATGGATGTCTGTTTTTGTTTTCAATGACACCAAGCGTTCAACTTGGCTAAGAAACACTAATAGCCTACAACTAATCCTGTAAGGCACTCAGCCGAGTCTTCTGCAGGACATAGACCTGGACATCGCGACTGCTGCTGTTTTTAATCAGGGAATATAGGGTGACTTGAAACTGACGAACGTAGCCATCATCAATGGAAAAGAGGAGGTTCATGAGGTTCCCTTCAAATTTTTTTGACCAGTATAACAAAATAGGTGGGGGCTGGCAAGTTCTCGCTAGAAAAGCTAAAAAACCTCCAATCAGGGAGGGAAGGTTATCAGCGCCAACTATTACTCCCAAAAGGAAGGGTAGCGGACGGGGAAATTTTGTGACCGGCCTTATTTGACCTGTTGACCTGTGAAGATGGCTTCCAGTTTGCGGAACCATTTGCTGCCCCGTTTTGGTACAGGTAGGAGCTGTTCGTAGAGGTCCAGCATGTTGAAGCAGCAACGTCCAGCGCTGAATTTTTCCTGCTCCAAATCAATCGTGTAAAAGCTGGCAAATTCCCACTGGGCGGTAGGACCTGTCAATTTCCGACGGCTCTTGCGTGATGAGGTGGCTCGGACCAAAAAGGCAACGGTCACGCCGTCAATGCCGATGGCGGGCTCTTTAATCAGCTCAAACTTGAGGTCAGGCCAGGTGTTGTACATGTTTTGCAAGAAGGCTTCTGCCTCGTCAATGCCTCGAATTAAATCCACAGCCCCGTCATCTTGGAGGACAAAATCCTCAGTATAAAATTCTCTGGCCATAGAGGCGTCACGTTTTTCCATGCCCTTATAATAGCGTTCTGCCAGCCATAGGGCTTTTTCAGGTGTTAATTTTTCCATAATTGTTCCTCTTTCTAGTTTCTATGAGTTTTATGTCGTGATGGTGAGGTTATTTGGCGTCAGGGACGACCATAATCCGCTGGGCTCTGAAGGACGATACCCAGAGGTCGTCTCCAACATAGAGGGCCGTTGTTCCGCCACCGAAGGCTCGAAAGGTTGGCAAATCCAAGACCTCTGTTACTGTCATAGTGTCAGGGTCCAGCTCTGCCACGGCTGTATCGGATGGCGACACCCCAATATCCGTTCCATTGGTCAAGAGGACCACGGTCAGAATATGGGTGTCCTGGCCCGTTACCAACAAGCTCCCATCGCTACTGTATCGGATGTTATCTGGCAAGAACGAGACAGGGACAGTCACTGGCTTGGCCGTGTCATCGACCAGGCTAATCCTAGTGACGGTCTTATCCGAATAGCCATTGATAAAGGCCCATTTTTCATCAGGAGAGACGGCGATGCCGTTGTTGCCAGCTAATCGGGCCTGGGGAAGCTCCTGATAACCAGCCTCAGCAGTCCATTTATAGACAGTGCCGGTAGCTTTCCCAGCCAGAAAATCGGTGAAGGTTCCAGCATCAGTCTCTATCATGGGGATGGTCACCAGAAAACCATCTGACAAGGGAGCAACGGAATTGCCCACCATGCCATCAGGTGTCGGTACCGAGCCCTTCCAGCGAATCTGCGGCTTATCACCTGCTATGGACAAGTCAAACACCTCAACGGATTCTCGGCCGCCATGATTGACGGCATAGATTTCAAAGCTGGTGTCATTGAGTTGCTTCATGGCGATGCCGTGGGCGGAAAAGAGTTCAGGCTCTTCGATAGTCTCGTAGCCCGCCGCAGGGGTAGCTGAGAAATCAATCTCAGCCTCCTCCCAGGTCATGGTCTTAGCATCAATCAGATAGAAACCGCCCTTTTCCCAGCTCTTGTCTCCCAGGTTGCCGGTCAGGACCCACTGGCTGTCGCCCAGCTGGACCATGTCTTCGGCATTATTGAGGCCTTGAATAGAGGTCAATCCCTTGGGGTCCTCTGTCTGGTGGCCTGTCGAATAGTAGAGGTAACTGCCCCCAAAACCGATGGCAAGAAGAGCCAGCAGGCTGAGGAGGGTCGCTAGTAGTCGTTTTCTAAATTTCTGTTTTGTCATCCTGTTCTCGCTTAACTAGCAGTCGCTTACTGCTGGATAATGTCCACCATCTGCTCCTGGGCTTCCTTGGCTTCAGGGATGGGGTAGATAGCGTAGACGTGGTTCATCTTGTCAGCTTCAATATAGTTGTGGTCTATGCCTTGCTGGGTCAGGAGGTCATGGAGTTTCTGGTTATCTGGCAGAAAAAGCTCATGGGTGCCAACAAACATGGAAATCTTACCGAGACCGTCAAAATCTCCGTAAATGGGGCTAACATAGGGATTGTCCATGTTGGCTCTGCCATTGGCCCAAAGCTCACCAGTACGGGAGAGTTCCCAAGCTGACAACATAGGGTCAAGTGCCTCATAGTCTGCTACCTCTGGATTGTCGGTCGCCACATCTAACCAAGGCGAGAGCAGGATGATGTCCTTGGGTTGCGGAAGCTCGTGGTCACGGGCGTACATGGCAAAGCCCAAACTAAAGCCGCCACCAGCCGAGTCGCCCATAAGGGTGATGTTTTGAGGATCAGCCGTTTCGGATAGAATCTGCTTGTAGAGGGCTTCCATCTTGGGAAAAGCATCCTCATAGGTGTAAGCTGGAACCTTGGGGTAGATTGGGAAGACGACCTTGGCGTCTAGCTCTTTAGCGATACGCTCAACGGTAGAAAAGTGCAGACTTTTAGGTTGTCCGACATAGCCCCCACCGTGGATATAGAAGAGCACCTTTTGGTTAGGGTCCTGCTTGTCGTTCCAAGTGAAAACTTGCATGCCGTCCACCCTGGTTTCCGTCACTTCTTGGGAAAGCTTGGGTTTGGCAAAGGGCTGATCGCTGATGGCTTGTAGTTCTGAAAGGTAAGCAGCATATTTTTCTTCTGGATAATCTTGCTGACTTTTTTTCATGCCACTGAGCCATAAGACACGTTCAATCCCCCAACTGGCGACGGAACGTTGTTCGACAAGTCGGGCATAGCCCCATAGCAGAGCGGTGATGGTGAGCAGGATTAGGCCTGCTCGTTTTAGGTGTTTTTTCATGGTTTTTCTCCTTCTTGTGTTTTGGACTTTTTTAGTATAAACTATGAAGTAACTTTATAGTCAAGGAGAAAGTTCCATGAACAGCAAAGAATTTGTCGCCCGTAGTGGTCTTGCCATTTCCACCGTCCGTTATTATGAAAAAATCGGCCTCCTGCCAGCCCCTGTCCGTGGAGATAACAACTACCGTTCCTATGAAGACCGGCACCTGCTCCTTGCCCGCTTTATCAAAAACATGAGCCTGAGTGGCTTTTCCCTCAAGGACATCGGGGTCTTTTTAGAGGACTTGCGACAAAAACAAGACCTGACCGATGTGGCCAAGGCCAACCTCCGTGACCGCTTGGTGGAAATTGACCAGCAGATTGCGCAACTGGGTCAGATTAAGGCCATTTTATCTGATTTACTCGAATCCCAGAGTGAACTGGTCTCCCAACTGGCAGCCTTGCAGGATCAGGTATAGACTATTAGCGTTTCTCAGCCAAGTTGAAAAAAATGCCCAAAAGGGAAGCATGCAGATAATGAAAGGAACACTTCATACGAAGTGTTCCTTTTGTGTTCTCTAATAACAGTTCTCCTCTGATTAGGTAGGATGGTTCATGAATCAGGAGTTCGGCTTGACAAGAGCAGACAATTAGTAGGATTTTCCGACAAATCCTGCTAATAATTCAACCGTCGCTGGGTCATGATGGTCTGCAAATACAGTAGAGTCGGTGTTAATATTCCTTTAACCATAAATAATCCTCCTTCTTTTACTTAACTAATTTCCAATTCTTAGCATCTGAATTATCAATCATAATTTTTCTACGATGATTTAACAATTCGTCGCTCACAAAATATTGTCCTAATCGTTCTACAAACCCACATTTCTGACAAGTATAAAGATAATCTTCTCTTATTTCATTTACTAAAGCTATATTGAATTCAAATTGTTTGCTACACTCGTCACAGGTCATACTAAGATGTTCACTGCTAAATATTAAATCAAAAATGCTCTCTAATTCTTTATTATCATCCTCTGATAATGCTAATATTATCTTCAAATTTCTGATATATCGGTTAAACTCTGATGTTTCCTTATCTATATCTATATATTTTTCAAAAATAGCAACAATAACCTCCACCAAATGATGTAGAGCAAGCTATCTTTGAGCGATTACAGTATCTTGATGGGTACGATCCTTTTCAATCCTTAAAAAATCGACCACATCCATACTACACCATTACCGTCAAAAATTTTATGATTTTCTATGTTTTAATTGGCAAGACTATGGAAGTTCGACGAATCTTATATCGAAAAAGAGATATGGATAAGCTGCTTTAAAGATAGAAGGACAACCCTCACAAATTATACTGCTCCCCATTTCTCTTTTGTGATGAATGTAAAAACAAGCACTTTCAATAATAAAGTGCTTGTTTTTTATGCTTAGGCTTATCCTTTAACTATCTAAAGAGGGAAATCACTGGGTTGCCAGATTGGGACACCCTTATAGTACTTTAATTCTTCCTTACCCGACAGAACACGGAGAGCGCCATTAGCCATTGCTTCCATTTCAAACTCCCCGGGATAAGCAACAATAGGAGCAATCCACTCACAATAATCCTTTATTTGTAGGACCAAATTTTC
Organism: Streptococcus caprae; assembly: GCF_042649745.1. Taxonomy (NCBI): domain Bacteria; kingdom Bacillati; phylum Bacillota; class Bacilli; order Lactobacillales; family Streptococcaceae; genus Streptococcus; species Streptococcus caprae. The sequence goes on from NZ_JBHRZV010000004.1 coordinate 4,805, forward strand.
GTTGTAAACCATGCCACCACTTAACAAGATTGCTGACACATTCCCTTTTAAAACGGTAGCCATTTGCCCAATCGTCTTACTAATTTGATATAACATGGTGTCCCAAACAAGTTTACTCGGCTCATCTCCTTGATTTGCCTGTTCAGAAATCTCCCTCGCATCTGAGGTTCCCAGTAAACTCACTAGACCTCCTGTTTGCGTACAGAACTTTTTAAGGTCTTCAGAGGTGTAACCTTCCTGAATGAGTTCAATAACAGTGGATAAGGCTAGACTTCCCGAACGCGTTGGAGCAAAAGGACCTTCTCCACCTACAATATCAATGCCATCTACTATTCTCCCTTTTCTATGTGCAGAGACAGATATTCCCCCTCCAATATGACAGACGATATAGTTTTTATTTCTATACGCTTCACCCATCAATTGAGCATGATGAAGTGCTGTCTCTTTAAGATTCAAAGCATGCAGATGACTCGTCCGATAATGACCTTTTATGCCCGTCAATCTTGCTAAATCTTGGTACTCATCTGTATCCGGTGGATTGACTACATAGGCTGAACAAGAAGATTGTTCAGCAAAATAAGCTGCCAATTGAGGTCCTAAACAAGCTGGATGTTCTACACCATTTGCGCAGTTTTTCGCATCTGTCAGTAAGCAATTATCTATTTTGTAAACACCACCTCCAACAGCTAATAAACCACCACCACGTCCAACAACTGCATCAAACGTAGTAGCATCGATTGCTTGTTGTTGCAAAAAATCTTCAATAACTTTTTTTCGATAAGAGAATTGTTCGCTAATATGAGAAAAGGTTGCTAATTCATCTGATTGATGGGCGACATTTTCACTCAATAAACACTCTTTTCCTACAAAATAGGCAATCTTAGTGGAGGTTGAGCCAGGGTTTATCGTTAACACACGGTATTCCTTCATAGAATTTCTCCTAATACATTGCTCGCACAGCTGTCAAGGCGATATTTCCTACTAATTCTGATACTGGTGCACTACGCGAACAATCACTGATAACCTTATTCATTCCAGTAATCATCGGTCCATAGGCATCAGCATGGGCAAATTGTTGTAAAAGTTTTACACCAATATTTCCTGCATTTAAGTCTGGGAAGATTAATACATTAGCTTGACCTGCCACTTTACTATCTGTAAGGACTTTTTTCTTCGCTACCATAGGATTCATTGCTGTATCCAACTGAAATTCACCTTCAATTAGCAAATCTGGACGCTTCTCTTGAGCAATTTTCACTGCTTTAACAACCTTATCGACTAATTCTCCTGTTCCACTTCCTTGCGTTGAATAGGACAAAAAAGCACAGCGTGGTTCCCAGTCTAGTAAAGATTTCACCGTATCACAAGTCGCGATAGCAATATCAGAAAGGTTTTCAGAAGTCGGATTCTGACAGACCGCTGCATCGCCAAAAGCTATCAGAGAACTTTGTGCCCCTTCAAATCCAGGAATGTCTAAAATACCACAGCTAGAAACTGTTTCAATATTTTTTTGTAAGCCAAGTATGCTTTGACCTGCCAAGATTACTTCACCAGTAGGGTGTGATAAGCCTGCAAATACTGCATCAACCTTATCAATCGCTGTCAGAACCATCGCATAATAAAGTGAATCTGAAAGACGACGTCTGAGAGATTTTCCTTTAAACAGGGCGTAAGGATATGTCTCATAAGAAAGAGCGAGCTCCTCCACTGTTTCTTCATCCTCAATATCATAAAACTCAAAAATATCACGGTCTATCCCTAAGCGTTGACATTCCGAAGTCATAGAGGCTAGTTTTCCAACCAAAACAGGTATAATGTAGCCTGCCTGAGCAGCTTTAGATGCAGCAAGAAGTATCTTCTCTTCCTCTGCCTCAGGGAAAACCATGCGCGCCGGTCTTTCTTGTGCTTTTTGATAAATCCTATCCATCATCGCCATAAACACACCTACATCTCTGCTTCTACAAAAGCCACAACATCACCAACTGTATTAAATTTTCCCGCTTCTGAAAGCGGAATCATAACATCTAACTCATCTTCAATATTGGCAATCAAACTCACCATTCCTAAAGATGAAGCTGCAAGTTCATCTTTAAACGATGTTTCTAAAGACAACTCCTCAACTGCTACATTAAAGGCTTGAGCTGTAAGTTCCATAATAGTTTGTTTTACTTCTGACATTTTTTCTACCTTTCTATTCTTCCATAAAGTCTTCATCAACCTCAAATGCGACCATTTTGTAGCCATCACGTGGAACTATAATCGCATGTACAGGTACTTCTGGCAAATGCTTTTCTACAAAGTCACGATGCTTTTTCTTAATTCCTTTTATCATGCAATTAAAGTAAGCACCTTCTTCAATTTCAACAGAGCCATACACATAAGGTTTCATATCATCATTCACTGGCTGATGCGTCATCATCCCAGGAAGGAAAAAGTCAATCATCTTCCCTTTCCCTGAGATTTCAACCCATTCCATATCATGTAATTCACCGCAAGTATTACACGTTAAAACTGGTGGGAATTCAACTGCTTGACAGCCTGTACACTTACGACCGAGTAAACGACCTTCATCCAACCCATCATAGTATGTTTTTACAATTTTTTCCATGAAAATCCTCTTCCTTTATAAGGTTCTCAAAATAGTAGCAGAAACATTTTGTCCACCACCAAAACCACGCAACATGGTTGTTTTTGGTAATCGCTTCACTTGACGTTCACCACATTCCCCACGCATCTGTTTTACGGCTTCGTAAATATCTGCAAGACCTGAGGCAGCATGAGCATGTCCAAATGATGTTCGCCCACCATTAGTATTAATTGGTTTGTCTCCATCAAATCGTGTTCGGCCGTCTAGCACATACTGATAACCTTCATTTTCAGGCAAATAACCAGCTATTTCCGCAGCATCTAAATGGGAAGTAATAATAAAATCATTAGCATAAAACAAGTCAATTTCTTCTGGTTTTACCCCAGTAACTTCATATACTTGGCGACAAGCTTCACGTGTAGCACGACGTTCCAAGTGTGGATTAGATGCTTCCAAGGCTGACGATCCTGTACCTAAAATTTCAATGGGATGATCCGTGTATTTATAGGCCATTTCTGTTGGACAAACGATGATTGCTGCTGCACCTTCGCTACGCTCTTCTAAACCACTAACACGCATATGATCTCCAATCTTAGGGTTAAATGGAGATTGTAAAAATTCCATTGCTGAAGCAAATCCTTTTTCTTTAGCAATAGCATCATATGTTGTTTGTAATTTAGCTAATGGATTTTTAGAAGCATTGTAGCGATTATTGATAGCCATAGCGCAGAGAACTTCATCCATCGTTTTGGCATCCAGCTGATGATCTCTTGCATACAAAGATGCTAGGTCATCAAATACGGTATACATACCAGCCTGCATGCCACGTGTATAAGCACGATCATAGATAAATTTTAGAGATGAATTAAATTCCTCTATACTAAAACCTCGACGTTTATGGGCTGGTTGTCCGTCAACCGGAAGGCTAGCTCCCATATCTGCTGCACCCGTTAATACTATGTCATATTTACCAGAAGCTACTGCCATAACAGCAATCTCCAAAGCTAAATATCCTGTACAGCAAGCTTCTGAGTGATGCATGGAACCTTTTCCCTTCATACCAAACCAGTTTGCCACTTGCATGTTTGGTGTAATATACTCAGAAACAAAGCCAGCGTTTGCCTGTCCATGGAAATAATAATCAATATCCTTAGGCTGAACACCTGCATCCTTCATTGCTTCAATGGCAGCGTAGCCAAAAAGTTCTCCTTCTGTTAGACCTTCTGTTTCAGGACTACCAAGAATTTCCATAAATGGGGTACACCCAACTCCGATAATTGATACACTACGACCATACGGCTTAAGTGTTGTGCGATTTAATACTCCTTGATGTTCCATATATTTTCCTCTCTTTAACATTTTATTTTGTTAGACTTTCTATCATTCTATCTGTGAAAAAAGAAACCAGCAAAGCTGTGAGGTAAAAAGTAGGTAATTGCTTTAGCCAAATACTAAGTGTTTCTTTACTGAATGACATCGCTTGTACAGATAAAATAAACGTAATAACGGTTACGTTTATAAAGGCAGTTATCACTAATACTAACCTAGCAGAAGAAATTTTACTTCGTTCAGATAAGATTGAACTCCACTTATCAATCGGCAAAACACTCACTAATATCATGGCAATGAGAAATCCTTCTGCTGTGGGAACCATAAAATTTTCTATTGTCGGTCCTTCATTGATTAGTATCAAGTTAACAATACTAAGTGCAATAGAGACAGTTCCATTCATTAGAATCGCAAACTGTAATTTTGTCATATAAGCTCCTTTCTTAACTAAAATTATACTGAATTGATGAGGGCATTTAATCGTAAGCCCTTACAAAAAATATTTTAAAAGTGGTATAATATTTGTAAAATATTACAATGGGTAAAAATAATGCGTCTAGATGATATTTTAACTGCTATCTCTTCACAATCTATTACGATTGCTCAATTGGCTGATAGTTCTATCAATATTATAGATTGTCAAGAGACTACATGGACTACCTTAGAGGGTAATCTCGAACATTCCATTTTTTGGTTTATATCAGAGCCCTTTGTTAAACCTACTCTGGTACATTTTGAGCCTGTCACGATTCTGTGCATAAAAGAAACAAAAGTCGAGCCAATTCGTCGTTGCTACCCTAATGCAACGATTATTCTAGCAGCGACATTACAGCAATTTGAAGAAATTCAACAAGTTATTAGAGATTCTTTGCATATGAACTATGTTGCCTTAGAACGCCTATCTGAGGCCTATCATGCCGTTTTTTCAGGTGCTAATTTTCAAAAATTATCTGAAATTGGTAGTGCTATTTTCGGAAATCCTATTTTTATATTAGATAACTTGGGAAACTATATTGCTTTTCCACCTTTTCAACAAGATGAAGAGACTATTCTCCAGCAAGAACGCCAACGAGGATACATATTAGCAAGTGACTTATCCGAATTAAAACGATTAAAAGTAGATCAGATTTTACAAGAAACAGAAAAAGCCTATCTTTTTGAAAATCCCATTTTAAATCATCAGACTTTGGTTGATTTTATTCGATTAAACGGTTCTGTTTTGGGTCGCCTAATGACATATGATAAGAACAAACCTTTAACAGAAGGTGACCGTATTGTCTTTATGCACTTTGCACGTATTGTTGCATTAGCTTTTAGCCAAGATAAAAACTATCTCATGAACAAGGATGCACCCTACTCCTACTTCTTACAATCACTACTTAATAGGGAATACAATACTCCAGTGATGGGAAATACCCAATTAGAAGAGTTAGGATTGCATGTTCAACATTACAAACGAGTTTTGTCTGTTCATTTTTTGAATCCTGATATAACAGAAAGCAATCGTCTCGTTATTGCACAACAATTAAAAAAACTGTTAGGAAATGCACTTTTCATGTTTCATGAAAATCGGCTTATTTTCTTAGCTTCTGGTCTTCAAAAAGATTTTCTACAAGCAAAGGTTTGTGAGTTGCTAGATTTCTGTCAAATATCACAGATTCGCCTGAGTACAAGCCATATCTTTTATGATTTTTCACAGTTTCGACAACTGTATCATCAAGCATTACAAGTAGAACAACTCGTACAAAAATACCAGTTAAATGGTTCTCTTTTTTCTTATCGCTATATGGACAGCCTCATCATGCTGGATTCCCATCTTACACACCAAACTTCTTTTATTCACCCTGATATATTAGAGTTGTTGGAATACGATAAACAAAAAAATAATCAGCTACTTATCACACTAGCAACCTACATTCTCTTTAATCAAGATATTGAAGAAATTTCAAATTATTTATATGTGCATCCCAATACCCTTCGCTATCGCATCAAAAAAATAAAAACAATACTACAAAATGATTTAACAGATTGGCTTCTTTTAAAAACGTATTATGATTCGCTTGTTCAACTCTTCCAACTAGGAGAAATTTCCAATCAAGATTTAATCATTCGAAATGATCGTTATTTTTTATAGACGAAAATAAAAGGCTGAAATAATCAGCCTTTTTCTATCCTTTAAACGAATCAATAATTGCCTTTCCAGCCATTCTTCCCGAATTAATAGCAAATCCCATTGAATTCCCTGGAAGAGTAAAGTTGTAACTATCCCCATAAATGGTGTTCGCATCTGAACCTGCACTATAAAGTCCTTGAATCCACTTACCGTCTTTATCCAGAACTTGACAGCGAGAATCAATACGCACGCCACCCATCGTTCCATATGCACCAACGTAGTATTTACCTACTAAATAGCCACCTTCTCCAGTTAATGGATGAAGATACTTCACATCTTTATAGAACAATTCATCTACACCTGTCTCGCAGTAATGATTGTATTGTTCAATCGTTTCAGACAACTTTTGGACAGGAATGCTTAGTTTGTCTGCCAACTCATCTAAAGTATCTGCTGTAATAATACCTTCATAGTTATTCTCTTTAGCTTTTTGGATGTCTTGATCAATAATGTGGAACCCTTGAACCGGATGAACAAAATCTACAATATCCGGTCCATTCTCTTGGTACTCTTTTAGGATGGCCCGATCCATAATACAATATGCATAGTGTCCAGGCTGAAGGTCAATTGCATTACCTGCAAAGGTTGTGTTCCCCATGAAGCCTTCATTCATAAACCGGTCTCCATGTTGATTAATCAGAAGATTTGGTTGCCGAAGAACCCCATCCGCAATCATATATTGAAGATTATGTGGCAAGACAAAAATAGCTTCAGTAGCAAGTCCGAATTTTTGAGCACCTGCTTCCCACATCATTTTCAGACCATCCCCAGTGATTCCTGGCACATTAAAAGTATAAAAATCCTTATTCAATTCATAACCAAATTCGTCTTGAATCATTTGTGGATTAGAACCAAATCCACCTGTGGCCACCACGATAGCCTTAGCTCGTGCTGTTATCACTTGCCCTTCCTTGGTTTGGGCCCGAAGACCAACGACCTCGTTATTCTCGACAAGTAACTCTTCAACAGGTGTGTTCAAATAGAAGGTAACTCCTAGAGATTTTGCTCGTTCAGTCATGGCTTTGTTCATAGAAGCTGCAGCCCCTGGTCCAATTTTTCCTTCGTTATCAACAATGTGCCAAGTTGCTTCAGACTCTTTGAAATAACGGAAAGCACCTGCGAATTTCACTCCCATTTCTTCAAGCCATTCAATCGTATCTGCAGAGAGATTGAAATAAGTTTGTACTAAATCACTATCTACGCGATAATGAGTGTATTCCATTTGCTTAGTCAATGCATCTTTCACGGACAGATCATTGAACATTGCCTTTTGGATTTTTGTATTAATACCCAGAGGTCCCATACCCATGTTGGCAGTTCCACCGGTGATAGATTGTTTCTCAAATACCACCACAGATAGCCCTGCTTCTGCCGCTGTAACTGCTGCAGCAAGTCCTGCAGGACCAGCGGCTACAATTGCCACATCAACTAAAATTTCTCTATCAGATAAATCTTGCTCTTCTTGAAGGCCTGCTTTTTTCATAGCATCTTTTACAGCATCCATAATAGCATGGGAAGACACCGTTGCTCCACTAACAGCATCAACCTCTGTCGACTGAGCAGCTACAATTCTACCTGGAATGAGACTAGCTGCATTATCAGGATAAGCTGGGGAACCATGGTCTCCAAGTACCTTTACAGATAGCAATTTCCCATCCAGAATTTGAACTTCAACATCATAATTTCCGTGTTGACCTTCACCAGTTCCAATAAATGTTCCATCTTTGAGAGTAGTCATCCGTAGACCTCCTTTTGTAATCGTTACCAAGATAATAGCATATTTTTAGAAAAAGCAATTTGTTTGATAGAACAAATATATAGTGATTTTAATAACAAAGATTGTTATTAATTACAAAAACAATCCTACTTAATAATTACTTAAAATTCTATCATTCTAGTTTCTTAGAAATCAATAACCTTAAGCAATTCAAAATCATTATTTCTGATAAGCTACCTGATGAAATACTCATAGATGCAACAAACAAAAGTGGAATTGAATGGATTGGAAATGAATAGATAAATTGTCGAATAAGCTAGAATTTTTAGCTTTTTTATTTGCAGAAAAAACAAACATACTAAAGATGATAAATTGAAGAAAGGAGCTAATAACGCAGCAAGCAATTTACTGCTGGAGGAATGAAGAAAGAAAAGACGGAGAAACTGGTCACGGTTTAACTCTCTTCCTTTTCTCTCTTCTCTCTTTCAAGGTGTCATTGACTTGTCAGAGAATTATACGGTAATAAAAATGGTTATTCTACGAACAACGTGAGTAAAGAATAACCATTTTGGAATAGAAATAGTAAAGAAAAAGATGTTTAACGATGAAAATAATGTAAAAAATAATATGAAAATAACTACTCCTCAAACCGAATCACCTGCTCGTCTGCATCCACATGGGCTATGACCCCAAATGGAACGATGGCTCTCGGTGTTGCATGGCCAACATTGAGATTATAGAGAATGGGAATATCTGTATCGATCACTTCTTGTAGGATTTTCTTATATTCTGCATCATAGATTTCATCCTCAGGCTTGCCCACAAGGACACCATTTAGAACTTCAAAGATGCCTGTTTGCTTGAGTGCCTCTAGCATCTTGCGATAAAGCTCAGGTTCAGGTCTCTCCTCACTAGTTTCCAGTAGTAAGATTTTCCCCTGCCAATCCTCCAAACTAGGAAAAAGCTGATTGGGCTGGCAGAGATCAATCGAGTCTGCATAACGACTGTTGTCAAAGATATCAAAAAGCGACTCTAGGCATCCTCCTAAAATTGGACCCGAAAATTGAGCTGGCCCCTGGAGCAATTCAAACCCTCTGTCACGGTGACTGACTCGCTTGGTTCCCAAGGCCTGCTCACTGTAGTCTTCACGCGCCTCATACCAGACCTGGCTGGGTCTAATCTCCCGAATGCATCTAGTGTCTACCAGCTCTTGAAAATAAGCTGCGCTATAAGGCAACATCTCCTCATCTAATTCACAGACATCGGCCAAAAAAGACTGACCGTAGAAGGTCTTCAACCCAAGCTTATGCAGCATCAGGTGGTTCATGGTCGTATCCGAAAAACCTAGAAATACCTTACTCGTCAAAACTTGTTTCAATTGGTCATCCTCAAACAAATAGGGCAACAAGCGATAGGTATCATCGCCACCAATCGCACATAAAATCATATCCACAGCATCATCTTGAAAGGCTTGAAGTAAATCCTTAGCCCGCTTTTCAGGGTGAGCTTTTAATTCCTCAATCCCTTCCAAGGCATGTGGCATAAAGCTCACGGTTAACCCCATATCCTCTAGACGCTGGATCCCTAAATCCAACTCATGCTTGACAAAGTCCTCTCCCAAGGTACCGCTCGATAGGCTGACAATTCCAACTGTTTTAATCATAGCAAGGCCTCCACTTAAATTTTTACTATTGTAGCAGATTCAAAGAAAAAATCAACCCTAGTAATACACAAAAACCACTCAGCTTTGCCTGAGTGGCTTAATTTTAAGCTTAACGATTAGCATCTTCACTAGAAACTACGGTCTCATCTGACTCTGGCGTTACAACATTAAATGTTGCATCCAAAATATCCTTAGACGTAAATTTGTTAACCAAATCTTTACCTTTTTTCAAAAGGTCTTGACGATCTTCCTTGCTCGTCCAATTATAAACGATACCTGCTACTGTTGCAGCAGCCAGCAGACCCTGAAGGAAATTAGGACCTTTTTTAGTCACTTGTGCCATAAACTACCTCTTTTCGTTCTTTTCGGCCTTGTAGTCCTTAATCATTCCGCGTACCACTTGAATAGCTGGTAGTACAACTGTGACAAATTGGACTAAGCGCATCAATTTACTAGTTCTCTGTGTTGATTTTGCCATAAGAAACTCCTCCATTTATATACGACTATCGCATGCGAAATAAAATCACCCGCTCTAGCTCTCCTCAAGTGGGATAAGAACCTTTTCTCTCAAGTCTCCCACTAGGCGTTTCAGCTTATCCAGGTCAGATTCTTGTTGACCAATCATCTGACTTATCTCATGATAAATCTCTTGGATTTCTACCTGTTGCTGATGTTCTGCTAAATAGTTCTCAGCCTTTTTCTTAGAAAGAATCACAGCTCCCTTACCATGACGAAGGGACAAAACACCCCTCTCATCCAGGATTTTCAGCCCATGTCTAACTGTCTCACGAGAGACACCAAACCGGTTACCGAGAGCAACCATAGGCTCCAATTGCTGGCCGACAACTATCGATTGATTTCGGATGAGGCTTGCGATGGATACCGCCACTGTTTCATAACTAGCTTGCTTAGGTTTACCATGCATCTCTCTCACCACCTTTTCGGTCAATAGCTTCGTTTGTCCCATAGCAGAGCAGAGAAATCTTTTATCTTTTTAACCCCTGTCACTCTATTATCGGGACCTTACAACGCTTGTAACAAGAGGGAACCTTGTAGGGTCCCCCTCTGCTAGTCTTATTGTACGCGACTGTCTTCTACAGATGCCTTAACCTTTTCAGTTGTGTTTGAGATAGCTTCTCCAGCCTTGCTAGCCTGTTCAGAGACAAATTCACCTGTTGTTTGAGCTGCTTCTGTGACACGGTCTTGTACCGTTACAGAGTCTGCTTCAAACTCACCGCGAGTCTTAATATCTACGACATCAACATTCACTTCGACAACTTCAAGGTGTGTCATACGAGCAACTTCTTCACTGATGATAGCCTTGATATTGTCAACGATTTCTGGAATGTCACGACCGTACTCAACCACGATACGAAGATCTGTTGCAACCTGCTTAGTTCCAACTTCAACATTGACACCTTCTGCAGGATTATCACTGTTGACCACCTTGTTTTTCATATCGGTGAAGAAACCACCGCTAACAGCTAGGAGCCCAGGAACCATCTCAAGAGACTTCCCGATAATCTTCTCAACCACTTTATCGCTGTAAGTAATGCGACCTTTAAGGTCTGAACTTTCATGTGTTTGTGTCAAATGAGTTGTATTTGTCATATTCTTTTCCTCTATTTCTATGCGTTTTAAAAACTTTCTTTAAAATATTGTTTCATCCTTGGACTCCTACTAGTTAAGCTAATAGAAGACCTTACGAATACAGACTATTTTTTCAGTCCTTCAACAAATCCTTCGACGGCATCTTTAGCATCAACAGCTGCCTCTTTGACTTTTCCTGTTACTTTGTCCACGAGGCCTTCAGCTTCAACTTTTTTGTCATCTGTTAGTTTTCCATAGGCTTCTTTGACAGAGCCTTTTGCTTGGTCCAATTTTGCATCTAATTTATCAGTCATGATGATTTCCTCCAATTTTAATTCCTAGTTTTTATTCCAGCGTGCTTAAATCACGCGTGGTTCGTCGCTTTCTGTCAAGTCGTTAATGCCTTTTGCAGCCTTGTTGTACTGGGTTGAAGCAAATTCACCCGTAGTCTGTGCCGCATCTGTTACGCGATCTTGAAGGCTGACCTTATCAGCTTCATATTGTGCACGGGTCTTGATATCAACGACATTAACGTTTACTTCCACCACATCAAGGTCTGTCATGCGTTTCACTTCTGTCTCAATAACTTCCTTGATAGCCTTAAAGATTGTTGGCACGTGTTTTTGATATTCAGCAACGATATCAAGATCTACCGCCACTTGTTTTTTACCAACTTCAACATTGACACCATCACGAGTTGTATCAGTGTTGACCAGCTTGTCCTTCATATTAGAGAGAAAGCCACCGTCAACGCCGAGCAGACCATCCACAGTCTCAAGAGCGATACCAATAATTTTTTCAATGACCTTATCTGCATAGGTCAATTCGCCACGAATAACGTCTGATGTTACGATAGCCTTTGTTGTTTTTGTATCAGTCATAATATTTACCTCTTTTTTTAGTTTTTATTTAAATAGACGATCAATGAATCCTGTTTGCTTCAGATAGCTAGCAAGGTAAATCCCTCCAGCTACACAGAGCAGGATAATAAACGTTTTAATAATCCCAAATGTGATGAGAAAGAGTGCTACAAGTAGTCCTATCAAACCTCCTACAATGGGATAGCGATATTGGCTAATCAGTGTTTTCCAATCCATATCTACTCCTATTCTACGCGACTAGAGGTCGATGTCTTCTTAGGTTCAATGTGTTTAACAGACACGCTATACTCCACATTCTTAGTCACTCCGAAGAAATGCTCCAATCCAGTCCGAATATCTTGCTCAATGCGTTCAACCTTCTCAGGAATACCCACACGGGGGATAACCTTTCCTGCAACGTTTATTTTAAACTTATGCTTGTAAACTTTGGCTGTTACATTTGGAGAAGCCATCAACCCCTCTTCTTGGACGATGGTCTTGACAAATCCTTCTAAAGCGGATTTCTTAAGATTAAGCGTCCCTGAGTGACCATCTTCTAATTCCACCTCTGTGTACAATCTTGGAAAGAAAATCGTTACCAAGATAAGGATAAGGAATATGGCAATCATCGCCACTGCTAACCAGAAGACATAAGGTGCTATAGCCAACTGGGCTATTGGAGCCAATCGCAAGTGGCTCATAAACACCTCGAGCTCTGGTGGAAGAAAAGCTTGATCAGCATATGTCAATGCCAAAACACCAAACAAAACAACCATGACCAAACTCCCTAGAACGATTAGAGTTTTCGTAAACTTATTCATAGGAAACCTCCTCTTAGTGTGATTTCTCTAAGAAGAAAGAAACCACCGCAACAACGATAACCGCTCCTAGAATAGATGGGATAAGTGCCATATCTGCCAATGTAGGTCCCCAGTAACCAAAGATCCCTTGACCAACAGCTGATCCAACTAGACCCGCTAAAATATTAGCAATCCATCCCATTGAGCCACCTTTCTTAGTAATAGCTCCTGCGACAACACCAATCAAGGCTCCAATAATAATTGACCATAACATAATAAGTTCCTCCTATTTAATATTATTTTTGAATATGTACACTTTACATTAAGAATGTAATCGACTCAAAACATAAGAGACAACAACTACTACAATAACAGCTCCGATGATAGATGGAATCAAAGCCATACCTGCTAAACTTGGACCCCAGGTCCCAAACAGTGACTGACCTACGGATGATCCAACCAAACCAGCCAATATATTAGCAATCCATCCCATTGAGCCACCTTTCTTAGTAATAGCTCCTGCAACAACACCAATCAAGGCTCCGACAATAATTGACCATAACATACGATTTCCTCCTTTGTATGTCTACATGTGCCACAGACAACTCCTACTTTCCCGGAAGATGTCTTTTTTATGACAACTTTTGTTTTTGTTTATATTGTCATTATAGACAAAACGTTTTCAGTTGTCAATGATTTAACTCAAATGACAATAACTTTTTATGTTTAAGTAGTCACATTCTTAAAAAGCCTATTAGCTAAAGGTTTTTTAGAATGTATTTTTCTAAAATATACAATTTGATAAGGTGGTTTTTAAATTTACAAATAAATTGACAACATATTTTTTAATAAAACATTCAACTTTTAGTTTGTTTTTAAAAAAAGTGCTATAATAAAATAAAAGAAAGTATGTTGAGTCAAATTATTTTCTTAGACACATATTAGAAATGGAGACACCTATGCCTAATCGTAAAATTATCAAAACATCAAAATTTCAACAAATAGCCGTTGAGGTAGCTAAAAAGATTGCCATTGGAGAATACCCAGTCGGTGAAAAAATTAAATCCCGCTCGACACTTGCAGCTACCTTTGGTGTATCACCAGAGACTACGCGCCGTGCTCTCAATATTCTGGCAGATCTTCATATCGTCAATTTAAAGCATGGTAGCGGTGCAGTCGTTATCTCAAAAGAAAAGGCTATCGAATTCCTTGAAGATTTTGAAAGCACCAATGATATCGAGACTCAAAAAAATAGAATTCTTAAAAAAATTGATGAGCAAGAACTTCACTTACGAGAATTAAAAGGTTTAGTCGCTGTCTACTTAGAACAAACCAAATTAGTAAACAAGAAATATCCTTTAGATCCATATGGACTCAAGTTAACATCCGATTCTGACTTAATCGGTATGGAACTCCAAGAGGCTCAAGTTTGGCATAAAACAGGTGGCACCATTGTCGCTATCGAGCGGAAAAATGAACTTCTCCTTTCACCTAGTCCCTATCAGACTTTCCAGAAGGACGACATTATCTACTTTATTGGCGAGGAACCTAGCTACGCTCGCATGGCAAAAATCTTCAATATTAAATAAATCAAAACTGAAGCTGGGACAAAAGTTCCCAGCTGCAATATTTATAGAGTTTTACTTGCAAGACGCAGTGGCTGAGTGGACTCTAATACACTGATGTTATAAGCTTTTAGACTCCTAATCAACATGCGGAGGTGGGAGTGAAACAGTCTGGGAAAAGACCGTTTCAGTCTGAGCCTAAAAAACAAAAGCGAAGTAATCGAAGTTCCAACGAATTACCGATTTTTATCCCACTCTCATTTTAGGGCATCCCGCGAAGGATCACGACGGTCAACAAGTCCTCCTTTTTTATTCTACGACTTTCTTTTTAGCACTTGATTAGTGACAAGTTCATTATATTTTTTTATTGTCAGTAATAGGTTTTCAGTTGACATTTTTCTATTTTTTGATACAATGACACTATAGTAAAAATTAAATGTTGTCATAATCTTTTGAGACTTTTAGGACAATATCAAGGAGGATACACATATGTCAGAAGAAAAATTCTCAGCTAAATTGGATCAAGTTGTTGGCTCTGTCAAAGAAGGTTTTGGCAAGTTAACCGACGACAAAAAAGTTGAAGTTGAAGGCAAAGTAGATCAATTGGTCGGTAAACTTAAAGAAGGTTTTGCAGATGCTAAAGAATCTGTTGAAGGACTCGTTGACGGTGTTGAAAAGCATATTGATGAGTTGAAGACAAAAAAATCTACCAATGATACTATTGGCAGTGAAGATGCTAATCGTTAGTCTTACATAAAAAATCAGGCGAGGGCTCAACAGTCCTCGCCTGATTTTGCTATCTTTCCTTAATTTGATATAAAAACTCAGGTCAATCGTAGATATTTATTGACCTGAGTTTTTATTATTCTGTTTCACCTTTAGCAGCCTTCTTAGAAGCCTCTTTGATAGCTGCATTGACGGTATCAGCATAGAGTTGGGCACCAACTCCACCTTCTTCTGAAAAATGTACGCCATCTGTTCCAGCCCAAATTTCTGGATGGTCGCTGGCTGTCTCATACCAATCTGCTACAGTAACATAAGTATACTTTTTAGCTAGAGTTAATTCATAATCTCTAGCTTTGACAGGACGTGCATCACCAGTATTATATGGAGATACTAGGATAAGACGATAACCATCCGGAAGTCCATCAATAAATTTTTGTATATCTTCTTCATAATTATAAAGTGAGTTAACTCCCACTGCCAGCACGACTGTTTTAGATAAAGTACCGGTCTGAATGGCATTCTCAAAAATTTCATAAGCCGCAGTAAAGTTTCGACTAACCGCAGCATCAATTTGTGCATCTGGTAGGGTGGATTGCAGAGCTGTACTTGCACGAAGGGCTACCGAGTCTCCAATCACCATAACATTAGTCACCGCTTCTGCATCGCCAGCAAGTAGGGTATGTGTCCGATTGAGATTTCGCTCTGCTTGGTTTAGACTATCGGCCAAGAGACCTGTTTCAAAAGCCCCAACCTTGGGTGCTGTCACTGATAAGCCTAAGGTTAGCAGTGATAGTATACCAATGGTAATCAAGAAAGGCTTGCGGTATTCTTGGGTCTCAAGCTCAATATCGAAGATTTTAGGAACCTTACCTTGTAAACTTGGCTCGATAATATAGAAGGAAAGGCCCGAAAACAAGATCGAAAAGACAAGAGTCAGAAAGACCGCTACCAGATTACCGGATACCTGCTTAAAAATCGTATAAAACGGCCAGTGGAAAAGGTAGACACCGTAGCTTATGTCAGCAAGAACTGTCAGCAGACCTGGCTCTGCTATTGCCTCCGGCGTCCGATCGCTCAAGACCCGACAGCAATAAATCATAACCGCCGTGAAAAAACTAGCCAAGATAAAGCCAAACAGATAGGTCAAAAGATGGTCGAAGTTTAGGGTGAAACCAAGCAGAATCAACATTAAACCGGAACCAATCGCACCCAATAAAGGGTAGTGAAGAGGCCAATTTTTGGCGTTGCGGCGGTAGCGCTTGGTTGTTTCCTTAATGCCAGACATGGTCGCAAAGATTGCGCCAAGAAAGAAAGGAAAGGCACGTGACACAGTTGAAAAATAGAGCATGGAAAGATTATCCACAAAGAATGAGCGGATAAACAAGCTCAAGAAACTAATCAGAAAGAGGCCTACAGAACTGATAAACACTGCTCCTCTGAACTGTTCTGCCTTCCAACCGCGCTTAGACAAGAACCACACCAAAACACCCCAGAAAACATAAAAGTGAACTTCAATCGCTAAGCTCCAGGTATGGAGGAAGAGATGGGGATAAAACTGACTCTCGTAACTGGCTCCAATGAACTGCTCATAGAAGTTCGTCGTGAAACCAATCGCCGCCATAATCTGCTGGCCAATGCTAGCCAGATAGTCCCGACTCACCAACAAGGTGAAGGGCATGGTCACTAGTACCATTAAAACAAGCGGAGGAACGATACGGTAGAATCTCCGTCTTAAAAAAGAAACCAAATCAAAGGACTGCTTGGTCTGATATTCATCCAAGAGCAGGGCTGTAATCAAGTAACCAGAAAAGGTGAAAAATACGTCGACACCGATAAAGCCACCTGGAAAGAATTGCTTAAAGAAATGGTATGTCAACACCAAAAGCAGACCCATCACTCGGACTGCTGAAAACCATTTTATCCTCATTTTTGATAAATCCCCTGTACAAACTTGCCTTTATAGACCTTACCATCGATTGCTTTTAGAGTTCCTTGTCCATCGGCTTGACCATTTTTAAAATCACCAGTATAAGACCAGCCATTGGCCGAAGTAAAGGTTCCCTTCCCGCTAAAGACACCGTTTTTAAAGTTACCTTCGTAGACATCGCCATTGGCATAGGTAAGCTTGCCCTTTCCATTCATGCGATGGTTTGCGATACTACCAGTATAGGTCAAGGCCCCATCTTGATAGGTCAAGGTCCCTTTACTTCTGATAGGCACTAGCAAAACTGACAATCCAAAAAGAACAATAATAAGGAGAGCAATACGCTCCCAGTCTTTTCGGGTTAATTCCTTTAGTTTTTCCATAATCTCTCGTTTACTTTAATCTTTCATACCACTCCTGACAACCTTGTCTCACCAACCTATAGGTTTCGTCAAAATCACCAGTATACCAAGGGTCTGGGACACCAGTCTCCCCAAAGAGATAAATTTTATGATCGTATTGGCCCTGTGACATCCCTTGCAAATCTCGTACATTTTGCTCATCCATTCCGATGACAACATCAAAAAATTCAAGGTCATCAGATGTGATTTGTTGGGAGTGTTTCTGTGGGTCGCAAACATGACCGTTTTTACGTAGAACAGTCTGTGTCCCTGAATGGACAGGATTACCATGCTCCCAGCCAGAGGTCGCTCGACTTTCAATGTGAAACTCGTCTCCCCCAACAGTGTCCTTCATCACAAATTCTGCCATCGGACTTCGACAGATATTTCCTAGACAAACAAACACAACTTTTTTCATGGTTAACTCCTTCATCTATTATAGCATGATTTCTAAAATGATAAATTAAGAAAATCTCTTTTTTGGGACATAGCAAAACTCTCATTGCTGTTCTCTTATCTCGTCGCGAGATATAGACTTTAGGTCATTATTTGACCATTTAAAGCCGTGATTGGTGACAAAATCGAAGACAATCGAACTCCTATTGACGTTGTCCAGTTGTTTCCCGATTCCATTTACAGCCAAGCATGGTGACAGTAATATTTATCTTCTAAGGCTAATCCTGATGTTGTGGATAACCAAGATGCTCATAGGCCTTGGCTGTGACCACACGGCCAGTCCTAGTCCGCATGATAAAGCCTTTTTGAATCAGATAAGGCTCGTACATATCCTCAACCGTATCTCTTTCCTCAGCGATGTTAACAGACAAGGTCCCCAGACCGACGGGCCCCCCTTGATACATCTCGATCATGGTTCTGAGTATCTTCTGATCAACATAGTCCAACCCTTCATGATCCACATCCAGCATGGAGAGCGCCATGTCAGCAATATCACGGGTGATCTGACCATCTCCCTTGATTTGGGCAAAGTCACGAACACGTTTGAGCAAGCGATTGGCGATCCGAGGGGTTCCACGGGAGCGACGCGCCAACTCTACCGCTGCTTCGTGAACAATGTCCATCTCAAAGATTTCTGCAGTCCGTTCAACAATCTCTGTCAAGTCGGCCTCCCCATAGTATTCCATATGGCTCGTAATTCCGAAGCGAGCTCTCAGTGGATTAGAAAGCATGCCAGCTCGGGTCGTTGCCCCAATCAGTGTAAACGGCGGGAGGTCTAGATGGACTGCTCGACTGGTTTCTCCCTGACCGATCATAATATCAATGTAGAAATCTTCCATTGCTGAATAAAGTACTTCTTCGATCTGCATGGGCATACGATGAATTTCATCAATAAAAAGCACGTCGCCTGGCTCCAAATCGTTTAGGATGGCAACCAAATCACCGGCCTTCTCAATGGCTGGTCCTGAGGTTTGCTTGAGATTAACCCCTAATTCATTGGCAATGACAAAAGCCATGGTCGTCTTCCCTAAGCCCGGAGGGCCAAAGAGTAAAACATGATCCAAAGCCTCGTCACGTAGCTTGGCAGCTTCGATAAAAATACTAAGTTGATCCTTGACCTTATCCTGGCCAATATATTCTCTTAAATATTGAGGTCGAAGTGTCCGTTCAATAACTTCTTCATCCCCCATGAGTTCATTATCTAAAATTCTAGTCATGATTTCATTATAGCAAAAAAGAAGCCTTCAAGCTAGAAAGGAAAGTGCTGATTAGCCGTGATTACAACGGATAGCTTCCAGTGACTGTCCATTAGCACCTGAAAGCTCTTGAGGCCTTCTTGATTAAACTGTCATATATCTGTTCTCCAGCGCTTCCCCCAAAAATACCTTTAAGCCATAGAACTTAAAGATGATTGGTAGCAAGTCTAGATAATCCACCAGTCCCTAAAGAGAATGATATTACAACTATCTGAATAGTTTATAATGCGCTTTAACTGCTTTTTCTCTCCTAAAGCCGGCCTAGATTGTAAGGACGGAGTTATAGGAATTGGATAGCCCTTAAATGGTCCACCAATCACCGAAGGGCATCGAATCGCCACCGTTGTTGAATGAGATGTTGGGATAGTTAGTGTCTGTCATCATTGACTCCTTTTGTTTGATGAGTCTAGTCTAACAATTTTTATAGTTTTTGAACATGACATATGTGTCATGTTGGAAAATCGGAAGTTTTTGTGAAATTTTCAGAAAAAATATAAAAATAGGCTCAAAAAAACAGAAGTTCTTTCAAACCTCTGCTTAGTTATGATTAAGGGTTCAAGGAAACGTGAACATGGTCGTAATGGTTTTCTGTCACACTACCACGGTCTTCCATAAGGTTCCAAGTGTAGGCTGGACCATACTTACTTGGATATGGTGAATAGAAACGTTGCTTCCAGATAATATAGGCAATCCCTTTGCTACCCATATTTTCAGCCGCATAATTGGCTACCACATCTCCAAGAGCAGAATTACTGTAAACCATAAAGTCAACGGCTAAGCCCTTGCCGTGGTCACCAGAGTCTCCTGGACGGTAGAGACTAAAGTTAGTGATGCCGTAGAGACCAGCAATTTCATTTTTAAGCGCAATGGTTTGTGGTTGAAGACCGTAATCTTCACCTGCTGCTGCGGTATAGGTGGCTGTCGTTGTTGTTTCAGCTTCAGTAACAGGAGCTTCTGTCGTCTCAGGTGCAAGAGTGGTTGGAGCTTCGGTGACTGTTTCGGCAACTGTTGTTTCAACTGGAGCTTCCGTTGCTGCTTGGGTAGTCTCCTCAGAAACTGCCTCAGTCACTTCTTCTGCAACTGTCGTTTCAACTTCGGTAACTGTTTCGGCAACTGTTGTTTCAACTGGAGCTTCTGTTGCTGCTTGAGTTGTCTCCTCAGAAACTGCCTCAGTTACTTCTTCTGCAACTGTCGTTTCAACTTCGGTAACAGGAGCTTCAGTAACTGTTTCAGCAACTGCCGTTTCAACTGGAGCTTCCGTTGCTGCTTGAATGGTCTCCTCAGAAACTGCCTCAGTCACTTCTTCTGCAACTGTTGTTTCAGCTTCGGTAACAGGAGCTTCGGTAACTGTTTCGGCAACTGTTGTTTCAACTTGGATTGTTTCAGATTGCGGTACTACTGGAGTTGCCGCTTGCTCAGGCGCAATCGCTTCTTGACTAGTTGAAGCAGCTGGTGCTTGGATTTCAACCCCTGCCAATTGTTGCTTCTGATCATAGCTGAGCTTTAAAACCGTATCAGGATAAATCAAATCCATATCTGCAATATCGTTGATATGAGCCAAGGTTACAAGGTCAATACCAAGTGCT
Organism: Streptococcus caprae; assembly: GCF_042649745.1. Lineage (NCBI taxonomy): Bacteria > Bacillati > Bacillota > Bacilli > Lactobacillales > Streptococcaceae > Streptococcus > Streptococcus caprae. The sequence goes on from NZ_JBHRZV010000004.1 coordinate 25,438, forward strand.
TCAGCAATCGTACTCAAGGTATCTCCATATTTAACAGTATAGGTTTGAATTTGAGTTTGACCAGAACTAGTAGTCTGATCATTCTCTTGCACAGATGTTTGCTGGTTAGATGTTTGGCTAGCAATATCTGCCTTAATGTCTGCAATAGAACGTGCAGTCCAAGTAATAGCTTGACTTGTCGCTGGAACAAATGTTACCAATAATGTCGAGGCCGCAAGTACCTGCTTAGTCATTTTCTTTTTCATGTGTTTTTAATCCTTTTTTGTTTGTATTCTGATGATAATCTTACCATAAAACTGAACCATAAAAAAGTCTTAACAACCCCTTTTAAGCATTTGTTTACTCCCTGTAATAATCGCTGATTTCTGTCATCTAATCCTAATATTTTGTCATCTTTTTAACAAAACTCTTAACGATTTTGTCCAATCAATTTCTCAAGACCCGAGGTTTAAATTCTCCAAGTAATTGCTAGTGACCATTAACAGCGGGCTACATAAAAACCTCATTTTAGTCATCTTTTCGTACTATTTCAACTACTCTGATATTTTTTAGGATATACTCCTAACGTCCATCTCAATTTTCTTACCAACTAGAGTAGCTTGATCTGCTTAAACAGGCGTAAACATGCTATAATAGACTGGTATTATTTGTTGTGAGGCATGCAACTATTATTTCAAAACAACAGGTTATTAAGCTACCTTGACCTACTTCGGTCGTGTTGACGGTAACCTATCTCAACCTGTCAGATTTTGAGTGAATATATGTATTAGCTCCTCTAGAAAGTAACCCATGCACGAAAATCTTCTCCCTGCCTTTATCCTAACAGCCATCGCTGGCCTCTCTACGGGTATCGGCAGCCTTATCGCCTTTGTGGCTAAATCCACTAACAAACAGTTCCTCTCTGTCAGTCTCGGATTTTCCGCTGGAGTCATGATTTATGTTTCCATGATTGAAATTTTTCCTCAAGCTCAAGACAAATTAACCACAGCCTTGGGTGAACGAGCAGGGGCTTGGGCAACTGTCCTTGGTTTCTTCGGTGGCATGTTGCTGATTGCTGTCATAGACAAGCTGGTCCCTTCTGAGGAAAATCCCCACGAGCTCCGCTCTGTTGAAGAGGAGAATGAGGTTCCCCAAAAGCTGATGCGAATGGGCCTGATGACTGCCTTGGCCTTGGCTATCCATAACTTCCCAGAGGGATTGGCGACCTTTGTCTCCGCTCTGGAAGATCCAACTGTGGCCCTCCCCATCGTCGTTGCTATTGCCATTCATAATATTCCAGAAGGCATTGCTGTGTCCGTCCCCATCTACCAGGCGACAGGCTCTAAAAAGAAAGCCTTCTTCTACTCCTTTGCTTCAGGACTTGCGGAACCCATCGGTGCCCTCATCGGCTGGTTCCTCCTCATGCCCTTCATGAACGATATGGTCTTTGGCCTAATCTTTGCCAGCGTTGCCGGGATCATGGTCTTCATCTCCATGGATGAACTCCTGCCCGCTGCTCATGAGTATGGTGAGCACCACCTCTCCCTTTACGGACTCATTTCAGGCATGATTCTCATGGCCATCAGCCTCCTGCTTTTTATTTAACTTCTTGGTTTTGGCGATAGCAGAGCGCTGACCCAACCAAGTCTGCACCTCAAACACCTAATGTCAAACTCTACAAAGGACCCTGCTATGCTATTTCTCATCCCAACCGCCAAGGAAATGAAACCTGGCCAAACTCTACCAAGCAAGCCCTTAGGCAACCTCAGCCAAGCTATTCTCAATCAACTCCTGACCTATACCCCCGAGGAGCTGGGTAAGCTCTATAAAATCAAGGAAGGTCCCGCCCAGAAAGAGTGGGATAGACTCCAAGCATTAGCGAGTGCCGATACCTATCCTGCCCTTCAACTCTTCAATGGACTCATGTACCGCAACATCAAACGGGATGGCTGGTCTCAGGCAGAACAAGCCTATCTTGAAAAGTCTGTCTACATTATCTCTTCTCTCTATGGCATTATCCCTGCCCTCTATCCCATCGCAGAGCATCGTCTCGACTTCAACCTGGCTCTCAAGGTGGATGGCCAATCACTCAAAAACCTTTGGCGTCCTAATTACGACGCTTTCCTCAACCAGGCAGATGGACCAATCATCTCCCTCCTCTCCAGCGAATTTGAGGACGTCTTTTCACCGAGCCAACGGGAGCGACTGATTAGCCTGGTCTTCATGGAAGAGAAGGAGGGACAACTCAAGATCCACTCCACCATCTCTAAAAAGGCCCGAGGACAGTTCTTAACAGCAGCTGTGGAACAACAAGCTCAATGCTTGGAAGACTTAAAGTCCTTGGATTTTGCAGGCTTTAGCTACCGAGCTGATTTATCTAAGGAGTCCAAACTAGTCTTTGTGAAAAAGGTATAAAAACATCCCAATTGCAGGAGCAATTGGGATGTTAGCATTATTGAGCTAACTTTTTTTCTAAATCCAACTGGACTTTGAGCAAGTTTTTCCGTCCTCTGTAGATGACTTGGCCTAGGAGAGTCATGCCAAGAACACCAAGGATTAAGAAGAGTCCAAAGAGTAGTTTCATCCATAGGTGACTATGAAAATAATAGAGCAAGACCAGACTGACCGTAGCTAGAAGAAAGGCGACTTGGAACCAGCGACCGATATTTTCCAGCATATGTTTTTGGTAGGCTATTTCTTGCTCATAGCCCTTGAGAAATTCTGTCCTGTCCATCTTAGTAAGACAAGCCTGGATCGAAGAAGCCGAGGACGACACCAACAAAGGCTACGACAACCAAGAGCAACATAACCTTGATTGGTGAGAGGTTCTTCTTAGCCATCAACCACCAGCAAATGTAAATCACAATTGCTGTAAGGAGGCCTGGATAAACGCCATCCAATTTATCTTGGAGTACCAAATAAGGTTCGCCTGCTGCATCTTTCAATTGGAAGGCTGTTTTAACAGAAACCCAAGTCGCTGCAACCGCACCGATAACCATACCACCGACAATACCAACGGCACGACGGATAGCCTTACCTTGAGGACCTACCAAGAATTCTACAGCCTTGTCCCCAAGTTCATAACCCTTAAAGTAGGCAAAGCGCATTCCAAAGTAAGCCAACAAGTTCCACACAATGATGTAGAAGATTGCACCGATCGGTGAACCACCTGTGGACAAACCAAGGGCAATCCCCAAGATAACTGGAATCAGAGTTCCAACAACCAGAGAGTCACCGATACCAGCAACTGGTCCCATCAGACCCGCACGCAAACCATTGATGGTTTCATCAGTCACTTCATCAGAACCATTGGCACGTGCTTCTTCCAAACCAGCCGTAATTCCGACAACGATAGTTCCTAATTGAGGCTCAGTATTGAAGAAGGCTGTATAGGTTTGCATAGCCTTTTGCTGATCCTCTTTATTAGGGTACAACTCTTCAATGATTGGCAGCATAGAGGTCAAGTAACCAAATGTCTGCATGTGCTCTTGAGAGAAACAAGTCAAGTGTCCATAGTACCAGTTATGGAAGGACTTAGTTAGGGTTTTCTGAGAGATTTTTTTCTTTTCTGTCATCTTAAATGTCCTCCTCTTCGTCCTCAAAGTCTGCAACTACCGCAGCGACCCGCGTATTACGTACCATGTCGATTTCATAGAAAATTGCTGCAAAGATGAGAGAGATTACAGCACAGGCTACCAAGTTCAAGCCCAATGAAGCAGCCAAGGTAAAGCCGACAAAAAATGGGATAAAGTCTGTTGCTTTTTCAACAATTTGTTTCAAGAGAATCGCAATCCCCACACATGGAAGCAGGGCACCAACTGTAAAGAGAGTTTTCATTGGGATACCATCCATTGGAAGGGCATCTTTAAGGGCTGTAACAGCCTCAGCTCCCAATTTACACATAATCAATGTCGGAATAAATGAGAAGAGCAAGTGAGAAATCCAAGGGTAGTACCAGTCAACTGCGTAGAGTTTCTTGAAGTCCCCTTTTTCAACAGCCTTCCAACCGATATGTTGCCAGAGCAAGTTCATGGTTGCTGTTCCGTAGAACAAAACTGTACCAACTGTACCTACAAGGGTACCCATTGATTTAGCCAAGTCAGCTGCTTCAGCAGAATCAACATTGAGGCCTTGAGCATGGATAGCGACCATTGCCAAAGGAATACCGATATAAGAAACGGCACGAACGTCAGCAGATACTGTACCACCAGGTGTTACCAGGGCGATATAAACCAACTGCATGGCAATCCCGCAGATGACACCTGTTTTGATGTCTCCCAGAATCAATCCACAAATAAAACCTCCGACAAGCGGACGACCGAGGGTGTAGTTCCCGATACTGGAACCACCCATACCTGGCATTGAAGACAAGCTCGCAAACAAGCCTAACAATGCTGCTTGAAACCAAGATATTGTCATAATCTTTTCTCCTTCATAAAATAATGGATAAGCAGTCAATCAAGATGAGTTTAATGGAAATTAAGGGTTTCTATTAAAGCCCTATCCTCTTGATTGTGAAGAACCTTAGAAGCCAAACTTCCCTTTAAAGGTTTCCCAGTAGCCGATAGAAACATCTGGGAGAAGTTGGAATTTCACACGGTAACCAGCTTTTTCAATAGCCTCGATGGCTTCAGCTTCTTCCTGGGTGATGGATTGGTTGTTCCCCAATTTCACAGCCCCTGGACGGTCATTACATGGACCAACGATGATTTCTTTCACATCACCTGGGACAAATCCCTTGTCTACAAGGAGTTCTTTCATGTCCACTGGGTTTTTGGTAATCACGAAGTATTTGGTGTCGGATTCTAAAACCTTTGGAGATTTTTCGATAAAGGCTTCCTTAGTCCAAACAAAGGTTTTCTTGTCAGAAGCACCCTTGTAGGCCTGGATGAGGACCTTGTTGCTGGCTGCGGCATCATTAACGGCAATCAAGCCATCACAAGGGTATTCCTTAGCCCAACGCGTTACGGTTTGACCGTGAATCATACGGTCATCAATACGAACAAATGATACTGTCATTTCGAATCTCCTTTATTAAATATCATCATCTTCATCGTCTGCATCAGACGATTCAATTACAAATTCCTGAAGGGCACTGCCTGCCTCAGCAAGTACTGCTGACGCCAAGTCGGAACCTTGGAGGGCATCCTTCATCACCAGGGTTGTTAAGGCCATTGGCAGGTTCATTCCTCCCAAAACCGTTGCTGTATCCAGCTTACCTAGGTCATCCAAGACTCCGCAAAGCGTCGTCAAGGGACTTCCACCAACAATATCTGCCAAAACTACTACGGAATCGTCTACTCCTAGGTCTGCCAAACTTTCTCGACAAACCTTACCAAACTCATCGACTGACTGGTCTGGCTCTAGGGACAGGGCCCTGACTTCCGCAATCTTGTCACCAGCAAACATGGACAGGGTTGATTTCAAACCCTGAGACAGGCCACCATGGCTGACTAATAACACATATTTCATATAGTCCTCCTTACTTGTTACCGCTATTTTATCAGAATAAAAGCCCTTACAAAATGGCAATTTGTCATAGATGCCAGGTGACAAATGTGAAGTCTTAGATGACAAATGTCATATTCCCTTCTCCAAAAATCTTACTTGCCAAACCCTTCAGTTGAGAGTCCGTCAAATAGAGCTAGTCTAGACTAACAGATACAGAGTAATATTCGTATTATCCCCAGAAATCTAGCCGTTTTAGCAGAATTCAAACCTGCCATAATCGGCCTTAACCGTACTTGACTGGCAGCCTACAGCTCAAAAGGTTTGGGGAAAATTTTGAGGTTAAAAATGTCATTAATCGGATCTTATGTCAAGGGAGGTCTTCTCTCTAACTCTCTTATGTCTACGTCAACCTGCTTTGTCTATTGAGATTTTGAGTGAGTATGAGTGAGCATTCCTTGGATTTACCTATGTAAATGCAAAAAAGCCAAGGTTACCTGGCTTTTTTATTCTTGTTCTAATTCTTTTTGGATACGGATAAGGTCGGTTTCGATTGTTCCTTGTTCCAGACTTTGGCTAATAAGATAATCTGCCTTTTTCAGTAAGGCCTGGTAATTTTTGAACCTAGGTTCTGCAACTGCATCTGCCATCATGGATTGGATAGTCGCTGTCGTCAAGGCTTCTGAGACAACATTATCCGTATTTAAAATCTGAGCAGTTTCATCGCTAGCCATGACAGACTGAAGGACTGAAATGCCCTGAGACTGTTGGACCAAGGTTTGCTGACTTTTTGTATTGCTTGACAAGAGCATCATCAACTCCCAAGCCAACTGGCGGTGACTGGTTTTAGAAGATATGCCGACCAGAGAGGTCTCTACAGGTGTCGCATTGATATTGCTGGTCTGAGCTGGCATCTTGATGCAGGTCCAAGCAAAACTGGAATACTTAGAGATATGATAGGGGTAGGGCCGATAGGTTCGGTACTGGGCCAAGGTCATCGGGAAGAAGGCTACCTTACCAGCATCGAAATCCTCGGTCGTCACCTTGTAATTCCCATTCAGCTCCTGCAACTTGGTCATAAAATCTAAGGCTTCTTTGGACTGGTCCGTATTGAGAAAGACTGATTGTCCGGAACGGTCAAAGAGCGGTTGTCCGTAGGCCAGCAAGGCCTGCTGCCAGGTATAATCTGTAAACCCAAACTGGTCTAGAACCCCATTACCATCGGTATCCTTGGTAACTTGCTGACAAATCTTGTAAAATTCCTGCAGAGTCCAACCAGATTGAGGAACGGAGATGCCCTCTTTGGCCAATAAATCGGTATTGACACAAATCATAACAGGATTGCTCTCGACAGGTAGCCCAAATTGTTGAGATCCAAAACGTCCTGCTTCTAAGGCTACTGGGAAGAAGAGGGACGTGTCTAAATCGCTGGCCACCCTGTTGTTCAAATTAACGAGGGCATCTGTGGAAGCCAGGACGTTAAAATCCTTTTCCAAAATCATAAAGGCATCCGGAGCCTTCCCCGACACAATCTTGTTGGCCAGCCAATTCGAATAGTCTTTCTTGAGGATACCACTCTCGTAGACCACCTCAACACCAGGATGCTGGTTTTCAAAATCCGCAATTACGCGGTCAATCCACTGATACTGCTGACCCTGGGGAACATCCCAACTACTGTCCGCATAGAGCCCAAGCTCCAAGACAACATGCTCCCGCGTATCGGCAAAATAGGCAGAGCCAAGTAAGGCTACAATGATTAGAACCAGGCCTACAGGAGCCATATGATTTTTAAATAGCTTAAGCATCATCACCCTCAAAATCTCGTGTGGTAACACCTGTTTGAACCGCCCAAATCGCCAACTGCGTCCGATCGCGCAGTTCTAACTTGCTCAAAATAGCCGACAGGTAATTGCGAACGGTCCCCTCTGACAAAAAGAGCTTCTGGGCAATTTCTTTATTGGATAGGCCAAAGCCAACACATTGAATCAACCGCCATTCCACCTTGGAGAAATCCTGGGCCTGATCTTGATCAACTGGAATCCGATAGTCTGACTGGGCAATCTGTGAAAAGAGCTTGAAGACCTTGGTAGCAATGTCTGGGTTAATCATAGCTCCGCCATTGTGGACCGTTAAGATAGCTTGGTGGAGTTCATCCATCGAAACCCCCTTGAGGAGATAGCCCGATGCCCCGAATTTGAGGGCCGAAAAGATGAATTCATCATCATCGAAGGTCGTTAAAATAATAATCTTAATCTCGGGGTGGCTTTCCTTGACCCGCTTGGTGCACATCACACCATCCATCCTAGGCATGCGGATGTCCATCAGAATCACATCAGGTTTCTCAGCCGCAATCGCCTCAAGGACGGCAAAACCATCCTCCACAGAGCCGGTAATCTCAATATCAGGTCGGGAGGAGAGGATAATCTGCAAGGACTCCCGAATTAGAGCCTGATCATCTGCAATCAATACTTTTACCATCACATTGTCCTTTCTAACTTAGGTAAGGTCATTTCAGTTAAGAAGCCGTTGGTCCCTTCAAAACGAATCCGTCCACCAATCATGGCCAGGCGTTCCTGCATCTGCTTGAGTCCATACCCATAGTGGATTTCCTCGCAACCAACACCATCGTCTTGAATGCGAAGAACATAAGCCTCCTGCTCCACCATCTGAATGCTGAGGTGTCGGGCATGTCCATGCCTAATGGAATTGGTAATAGATTCCTGAACCACCCGAAAGATGATGTCCTCTGTTGTATTTTTGAGGTCCACATCCCATTGATAATCAAACTCAATTTGAACAGGGGAAATGGCCTGGTACTCATCAATCATTTTTTGAAGGGCATCCCGCAAGGTCTGATTCTCCAGGGCATCAGGCCTTAATTTTTCCAAGGAGCGTCTGACATCCACAATACCCTCACGCACCACTTCTGACATCTTATTGAGCTGGAACTTGGCCCGGTTAGCATCAAGGTCAACCAAGACTTTAACCGCATCAATCCCAGCCGAAATCCCCGTCAAGGCATGGCCCAAGGTATCATGAATCTCACGCGCAATCCGCTTGCGTTCTCGGTCTTCGACAATTTTTTCAGTCAGCTGAATGTAACTGTTGAGCTCGACATTGACCCGAGAGACCATCTGCAATTCTGTCTCAATATTGTGGTGCTCCTTGATGGCATACATGACATAATTGACCAGAGAAACAATAAAGACGACGTTATTGAGTGAGACCAATAGATTCTTGACAAAACGAATCCCAATCTGGATATAACTCGGATAGAAGGACACATAGGTATCCATCAGCGGAATCTTGAAAAGCAGGGAAAGCCAATCATAATTAGACACCAACATAATACCAAAACTCAGGAATATAAAGGTAAACCAATAGTGCTTTTCCGTGAATAAGTAGGCCTTTCTTGAACTATAGAAAACATCCGCAAAAACCAAGAGAATAATCCCATTGAAGGAAAACTGCAAGGACAACAAAATCAGCACCATGATGATAAACTTGAAGGCTGTCATATTTTCCATGACTGACCCGTCCGGATCATGCGTAATTTGGTCGCTAAAAATCATGATGATAAAGAGGAGCAGAAAAAGGCCGATACTGCTGAAAAACATGGTATTAGGCGACAAAGGCAGGGTATTGATTTTCTCTAGGAGAGCGTAGCCTAGATCCTGATTACTCACATAGCGCGCTGAAAAAAGATACACAGAAGCATAAAAGACAATGGCCACAAAATTAATCAAGAGAAGGGCGTACTTGGTGTATTGAACTGTCCGTAAGGTCTTCATCACTGCCACCCATTCTTATCAATTTGGTCTGCCATACTCTTGGTCAATAGTTGAACAGGTATGGTGATATGCTTGTCCACTATTTGTCCTTGGTGGAGCTTGTTCGCAATCTCTACTGCCTTTTGCCCCATAGCAATCGGTGATTGAGCGACGGTTCCCTGAACGTCTGATGAAGAGGCTAAAATCTGCTTCATATCAGGTGACCCATCGACACCGTAGATTAAAACAGGACTTGTTACCTGATGTTTTTTCAGGGCTGCCAAGGCGCCAATTGCAGCCTGGTCATTCAAGGCCATGATGACATCAAAATTAAGGCCCCCACTCAGTAATTCTTCAACCTGGGGCATGGCGACCTCGGTTTGTCCCAAACTCTCTCGTCTAGCAACTACCTGATAAGAGTCATGGCCTGAAATGGTGTCCACAAACCCCTGAATTCTCTGCGTTCCAGATTGGGTATCACTATGCTCCAGCAACAAAATACGAGCACTCTCTTTGGTCGCCATCATGTCTTCTGCTGCTAAAACCCCCGCCTGATAATTGTCCGACACAATGGTCGAATCCACCATGGAGGAATCTTTCAGTTCACTGTCCACAACAATAATGGCAATACCCTGATGTTTGGCCTTCTGAACAACCTCAATGAGGCCTTGGTCTCTGCTATCGACAGGATTAAGGATAATAACATCAACTCCCTTAGCAATGAAGCTGTTGATTTGTTCAATCTGTTTATCAATATCTAGGGCTGGATCACGCGTATAGAGGACCCCATCTTCTGCGTTGACCTTCTTTTCAATCTCCGCATGCAGAGCTTGATAAAAGCGATTGTTCATGGTCATATAGGTTGTGCCGACCTTAAAGCGCTGATCATCTAGGCCAACGAGATGCTCATTAAAGCTATAGACTACTCCCAAAATTAGTATAATCAGAAGCACAGATCCCAATGCTAATTTCTTAAAACCAATCATTTCAACTCCCTAGACTTATGACAGTTTCTCCAGCACCTGGGCAATCCCATTGTGATTATGGTCTGCTGTTACCAGGCCCACCTGAGCCTTGACAGCTTCAGGAGCGTTACCCATAGCGTAACCTTGGCCAACAGCTAGGAGCATGGGCAGGTCGTTGAAATTATCCCCAAAAGCTAGCGTCTCCTCAATCGGTATTCCATAATGGTCAGCTAGTAGACCGACTGCTTGACCCTTGTCAATTCCCTGGGCCATGATTTCAATATAAGAAGGGAAGGACTTGGCAATCGACAGGGCAGGATAGCGTTCTACCAAAACCTGTTCCAGCTGATCAATCTCACTGGGTTCTCCCATGATTAATAACTTGTGTACTTCCTTGATTTTAGGCAGATCGGACAGAGCTAAAGTCCTTGATTCCAGTCCCACGACCTCTTCCTCGCGATTGACCCAGTAATTTTCTCGATTCTGAGAATACCAGTGGCCATAACTGTAGGCATTCCAAGCAATGCTCTGCCATTCTCCCTCAATATAAACGCAAATATCATGAGCCAGGTCAGCAGAAAAAGGATGAGAAAAAAGCACCTTGCCTTCATGGTCTTGAACCAGGGCCCCGTTAAAAGACACAAGAGGGTAGGCAAGCGCTAAGCCATCGAGAATGGGATGGATTGCCTCCGGCATCCGAGCCGAAATAGGCACAAACCAGTCTCCCGCTTGCACACGCCTACGAATAGCCTGCTGCGTCTTTTCGCTAATGATCAACTCACTGGTAATCAAAGTCCCATCAATATCTGAAAAAATCATCTTACTCATCTGACCACTCCTTTATTGTCTTATAATCACTCAAAATCTCAATAGCCAAGGCAGGTTGACATAGACATAAGAGAACTCAGCAAGGAAACCTAACGACCTGTAGTTTTGATTTTGAAAGAGTACTATTCCCTTAAAGTATAACATAAAATTTAGGGCATTCTTTAGCTTTTTAAGATTTAAAACTCACCAAAGTCTTAATAGATGAGGCAGGTTGACGCAGATATAAGAAAGTTAGGCAAGGAAATCTAACGACCTATAGTTTTGATTGCGGAAGAGTATAAGGAGCAAAGAAGACTAATAATAGAATTCTCCTCTACAGGGCTCTTATATTTAGGTATTATAAGTTATCCAATATTTAGAGAGCGAAACAGATATACCTAGCTACTGAGGTTCGGGGGAATATACTCAACAAAGCCAATCCCCTCCTCCAACGCCATAGAACAAAGGATCCAGTGAAACTAAGAGCGTTCGTTAGATGTCCAACCTCAAAAAATCTATTGCACCTGTTAAAATCCAAAAATGTATCCTGCCATTCCACAAGTTTCTTTTGTGTAAACATCCACAGCTTTCCACATCCTGTGGATAACTTTGTGTATTTCTGTGGATGAGCTCGTTTCTACGACAATAAATTCCACTGCCAACCTCTCTCCTAATAGAAAAAAGCCTGTGGTAAAGTTTTCCACAGGCTATACTTATATCTTTTTTCTACGGTCAACTGGCTCATAGACAGCCTTGCCGTCATTGAGTTTCTCCCATATGACGACCTTGCCCTGGGCAAGGGATTGCTGGACATCGATGATGCGTTGGTTGGACGACCCACGAAATTGGAGCATAAGATTGCGTTTGGTTCGGTCAAAACGCCCATCTACCAGGATATCAATCATGGACAGCAATTCCAGCTTGTCCTCGGTTTCTAGTAGCATTTCCTCCCAGGTATAGCCCGTCCAGGACCAGATGTCCTTGTCTGGCAACTCCTTGCGAATCCGCTTGACCAGAGGAATGAGAATGCCCGTATTGAGAAAGGGCTCGCCGCCCAGCAAGGTCAGGCCCTGCACATAGGGCTGGGCTAAGTCAGCCATGATTTGCTCCTCCAGCTCCACTGTGTAGGGAATGCCTGCCCGAAAGTTCCAAGTAGCAACATTGTAACAACCTTCGCAGTGAAAGAGACAGCCGCTGACGTAGAGCGAGCACCGCACGCCCTCGCCATCCACAAAATTGAAGGCCTTGTAGTCCATAATTCGCCCACAACTCAGCTCTTCTGCCTTCCATTCTTGGGGTTTGGGATTGTTCATGGTGGCCTCCTTTCGTCTGTCTATCTCTCATTTACTCTTATCCAGTAAAATTCATCCGTGTCAACGGTTTTTTCATACTGTCCGCCATTAGCCAAAATGGTGCGTCTGCTGGCCTCGTTTTCCTGGTGGCAGGTTACTAACAGGCGGTCCATGCCCAGTTCTTTAGCCTCTAACAAACCTAAGCGCAGTTGTTCTTTGGCCAGCCCCTTACCACGCTGACTAGGACGAAGGCAATAACCAATATGTCCATATTCTCTCAAGACAGCTGGCGTTGTCGCGGTCCGAAGAGCGAGTAGTCCTGTTAGTTTTTCGTCTTCCCAAGAGAGAAAGATACGAAAAGGACCCAAGCCACTTGCGATGGTGTCTTGGTCAGCTTGCAACTCCAACAGAGCCAGCATCCTTTGAAAATCGCCTTTCGCAGCGGACCAAATGGCAATCGCACCACTCATGCGAGAACCTGCTTGTTCAAATTCCTGAGCCATCTCCAAAAAAACTTGTTCATCTCCCGCTTGGGGTTGACGCAACTCCATCTTATTGCCCCACTTCTACCCAATACCGCTCGACACCCTCTCGAATGTCTTCCAGCACACCGCCATTGGCGACAATGGTCGCCCGACTGGCTAGGTTTTCGGTGGAGCAGGTAATCAGGGCTTTGGTGATGTTTTTCTGCGGGCATTCCAATAATCCGAGACGCAGCTGCTCCTTGGCGTAGCCCTTGCCCCGCTCGCTCGGGCGAATGGAGTACCCAATATGCCCACCCTTGTTGAGCAAAAAGTCATTGAGCCGCAAACGCAGGTGCAAGAAGCCCAGAGCCCGCCCCTCCTCGTCAAAGGACATGAACTGGACAGCCGGGACAAACTCGTCTGGAATATTGAGCCCCATCTCCGCATCGGCATTGTACTGAAGCCAGTCGGCATAGTTAAAATTTTCGGGTTCCCAGAAACCGCCATCAGTTGCCGAACCTGTGGCGATAAATTCCGCCATCATGTCCTCAACGGCTGCTTGGTCGGCCAGGGTTGGTCGTCGTAGCTGCATCGCTTTCTCCTATTCTGGTAAGGTCACCACGAGCTTGCCGCTGGTGGTTGTGCTTTGGTTGATTTGGTCGATGAAAAAATGGCTGAGCAGGCTGCTAGTAGGGTCTACAGGATTTTGTCCTGTCTCAAGGGCCTGCAAGAACTGGTCTACAGTCGTTTCAAATCCACGTTTGTAAAGGGTTGTGTCCCAGGAGCCAAAGTTCTTATTCAACACATCTTCTCCCTGCCAAATCCGCAGGCTATCTAGATTTTCCAGCTGGTAGGTGCCTGACGGACTTTGGACTTCCATGATTTCATAGCGGGAGCCTGATTGGAAATTCATCCCCACCTGTACCAGTTCATCTTGGTCTGTCGTGAGGGTAACCGCAACCTGACGGAGTTGTCCATCCGCTGTCAACTGGTAACGGAAGTCTCCCTCCACCGCTCTGCCATTGGCCAAAAAGAGAGCCGTATCCAGCGGATGAATGAAGAAGTCAAATAGCTTGAAGGTCTTGTCACCCGTGCGATTGGTATCGTTTTTCTCAACACGAATCTTAGTCTTGTCAGCGACGGCTTTCAGCTCAGCCACTCGTGGGGCAAAGCGGCGGTTAAAGCCAGTCATGAGAAAGGTGTCGTGTGCCGCAGCCAGGTCGTACAGGCTCTTGGCCTCGGTATAGGTCTCCGCCAGGGGCTTGTCCATGTAAACAGGAATGCCACGGGACAGAAAATGAATAGCCAATTCCACATGGGCCACCGTCGCTGCATGAATGAGCACCCCATCGAGCGGTGCAACAAGTAAATCTTCCATACTCTGGTAAGTCGTCACCCTGTGAAAGAGGCTGGCTGTTTCTTCCAGCACCGCCTGATTTCGGGTAAACAGGTGCCACTGAATCCCCGTCAGCTGACGGAGGTAGGGCAGGTAGGCCTTCTGACTGATGCCTCCGATACCTACGATTGCAATGTGTTTCATACTGTCTCCTTGTACTCTTCAAAAACCAAAACGACACGCCGTTAGGTTGCCTTGCTTAACCCTCTTAGGTCTGCGTCGAGCCATAGTCATTTGAATTAACCTTGATACATCCTTATTTTCGACTTGCCGAACTAAAGTACTGTCTGCGTCTCAACGCCTTTTCTCAAAGCTATTTTATTTGACTAGACCTCGTCTAGTAAGGTTTTAAGTGAGTATTAGTCAAAAACCGACGGCAGCTGCTGTCGATTTTTGTCTCACCCTTATTTCTTCTTAGTCTTGGCCTGTTTCAGCAAAGCCTGCACGCGTGCTTTTTTGTCATTTTTTGCCGTCGAGTGTTTCTCGTGGAATTTCTCCACTTGCTGCATGCCCTTGTAGTCTAGTTGATATTTACCCATGTCTACGTCCTTTCTGTCGTCTGTGAAGTTCTATTTTACCCTATTTTAGGCCATTTGGCTAATGGGATAGACCTTGAAAGGCAATAGCAGAGCCATTCATATGCTTGACACGGGCAGCGATTTCCTGGTGACGACCGTGGACCATAGGCCGAGCTTGCGGATTGCCTAGATATCCACAGGTCCGTTTGACCACATCAACGGTTTTGGGGTCTTGGTTGCCACAGTTTGGACACTTAAAGCCTCGCTCTGTCGGCTCAAAATCCCCCTCAAACTGACACTCATAGCATCTGTCAATCGGTGTATTGGTCCCCAGATAACCGACACGGTCATAGGCATAGTCCCAGACCGCTTCAAGCGCCTTGGGATTTTGCTGGAGGACAGGGTATTCACAGTAGTGGATAAAGCCGCCACTGGCACCCGCTTCGGGATAAATCTTCTCGAAATCCAACTTCTCAAACGGCGTCGGATTCTTGCGCACATCGTAATGGAAGGAATTGGTGTAGTAGTCCTTGTCTGTGATATCTGTGACTGAGCCAAATTTCTCCTTGTCCATGCGACAAAAACGATCAGTCAGGCTCTCGGATGGCGTTGAGTAAACAGAGAAATGGTAGCCGTAGGCCTCTGACCAGTCCTCACAAAGGGCTTTCATCTGACGAATGATGTCAATGGTAAAATCCTTGGCAACAGGATTGGTCTCCCAGTCAGGACCGTAAAAGACGGTCGCCACCTCATAAAGGCCGATATAACCCAGCGAAATAGTCGCTCTGCGATTGTTGAAGAGCCTATCGACAGCCGCATCCTTGGCCAAGCGCTCCCCAAAAGCCCCATACTGATAAAGAATAGGAGCATTGGCAGGAGTCGCTTCCTTAACACGATTGATTCGGTAAACCAGAGCATCCTTTACAATTGCCATCCGTTCAGCAAAGAGGTCCCAGAATTTGCCCACGTCACCTCGGCTCTCCAGAGCAATCCGCGGGAGATTAACGGTGACCACACCCAGGTTCATCCGGCCAGAATTCACTTCTTCTCCATCCGCATTTTTCCAGCCCTGTAGGAAGGAGCGACAGCCCATCGGTGCCTTGAAGGAACCTGTCAAGGCGATAATCTTATCGTAGGACAAGACATCAGGGTACATCCGTTTCGTCGCGCACTCTAGCGCCAGTTCCTTAATATCATAGTTTGGCGTACCGGGCTCCAAGTTAAGCCCTCGCTTGAGGGTGAAAATCAATTTCGGAAAAATCGCTGTCCGCTCTTCGCTTCCAAGGCCCTTGATCCGGATATTTAAAATGGCCTTTTGGATTTCCCGCTCGAACCAGTCGGTTCCCAACCCAAAACCAAGTGAGGTAAAGGGGGTTTGACCATTCGAGGTAAAGAGGGTGTTGATTTCGTATTCCAAGGATTGCATGGCGTCGTAGATGTCTTTTTGCGTTTTTTGTCGTGCATAATCTTCCCGCTTATCTTCAAGAACCCATTCCTGGGCATCGCGTAAATGTTTCTCGTAGTTTAATTTGGCATAAGGAGCCAAGACCTCGTCGATACGGTCTGCAGTACAGCCACCGTACTGGCTGGAGGCCACATTAGCAATAATCTGTGAAATCTGAGCTGTTGCTGTCTGAATCGACTTGGGACTCTCAACCTCGGCATTGCCAATCTTAAATCCCTTGGACAACATGCCCTCAAAGTCAATCAGACAACAGTTGGTCATAGGTGTATAGGGGCTATAATCCAAATCATGGTAGTGGATGTCCCCTTTTTGATGGGCATTAGCAACATGAGGTGGTAACATTTTAAGCCCAATCGACTTGCCAACAATTCCCGCTGTTAGATCTCGCTGGGTGTTGAACACCTCACTATCCTTATTGGCATTTTCATGAACCACAGCCTGGTCCTTGGACAAGAGCTTGTCAATGGTCACGTTAATGTCCACGGCCTGGGCCCGCTCCAAATCCCGTTGAGTGCGGTAATAAATATAGGCCTTGGCAACAGTAGAATGGCCCGATTCCATCAGCTCATGCTCTACAATGCTTTGGATTTCATAGATTTTGATATTCTCGTGAAAGCGGTCGATGACTTCTGCGAGTACGCGAGCGACTAAATCATCAATCTCTGTCTCCGTCATACGATCGGTTTCGACTACCTCTTGATTGGCTTTGCGAATAGCCTGAACAATTTTTTCACGATTAAAGGCCACCTGACGACCGTCACGCTTAATGACCCACATCGGCTGTCTCTTCGTTCTAACCTCTTCTTTTTCGACTACATTCATCTGACTGACCTCTTTTTTTATTTTTCTGTCATCAACACATTCCATTATAGCACTCAAATCTCAAAAATCAATATCTTGTGTGCATTTTTTTAATCGAGCACAATATATTGGGTTTTATTGTTTTTTTGAAAAAATTAACAAATCCTTATAAATCCTCTATAAAGTACAAAAAAGCCAGGAAAACTGACTTTTTCTTGTTAATTTAAGTGATAAATTTTAAAGTGTGAGACACTCTCGGACACAATTTCTTCATAGTGACTGTCTAGGTTAGCTTGAACTGTTGCCGGTAAACTGAGACTCTTGTTGACGACGATAAAAGTTGCACTATTTTGTAAGAGTTGATCTTCCAGTAACTGTTGGTTGGTGGTCGAACTAGTCCCTTCTACAGGCAAAACAAACTGAGTAGCAGATAGACGCCCCGTCTCTAAGTAGAGAGCCGTACTGGTATCCCAAACGTAGATTTTGTCAGATGTGCTCGAGTTTTCCTCAATGTATTGAGCAATAACAGAGCGCTCAGAGTCAAGACCCAAATGGGTGACATAGCGATAGGTCGCCAGACCCACTCCTGCAATTACCACTAAGAAGGGTAGGAAGATATGACGTTTAATAAAGAATCCCCAAATGTCTCGACTGATCGGTTCTTCAAATACCTTTTCCGATTTTCGGAGCTTCTTATCATATCCATGATTCGTCGCTAGGGCAGTCAAGATCAAGCCGAACGGCAATAAGATCAGGAGTGGATAGGTTTGGAAGGTCTGTGAAAGAACTGCCATAACCGCATAAACTAAACTAGTTAGCAAAAGTAACCACTTGAAGCTCTGCAATTCCTTATCATCTCCAAGATGGCCAAAGAAGAAAATAATCCCGTAGGCCAAGCCTGAACCCAGCAGAAGGACCAACTGAGCCCCTAACCCATAAGTCAGATTCTGATTATCGACCGTGAAATGCGTCAATCCGTAAACAATTGTCTGCTCGATATAAGGTTTAATCAACTGCAAATTGAGGGCAAAGTATCCTACCGTAAAGATAACAATTATCAAGCCCCATAGGATACAAAGATTTTGGTAAAATCCGCGTTTCCACCGTTTTTTAGCAATATTATGAAGCGATAAAACGAGAAAGGCCAGGACCCAGAAAACCAAGGTCCTTACATCGATAAAGATAGCGACAGCTGCTACAAAGCCATAGGCGATGAACCATTCATCCTTACGGAATCCCATAAAGTAGGTCAACAACAACCATAGCCCCATAAGGACGAAAGCATTTGCCCATTGGATAGCGTATAACCCACCTAAACCAAGCCCAAAATTCAAAAGGTAAAAGACAGGAGTAAAGGCTGCAGCCGTCTCAACCCTATTTGTCAGGAAGTAGACCAGCTTGAAAAAGTAGATTCCAGAGATGAAATAGAAGACAAACTCTAGGAAAATTAGCCACATAGAAGAGCCTAAGAACGTCGCCAAGGCAAGTGCAGCATAATAGAGTATCCCCCCAGAGGCGAATAAATCCGCATAGGGAACCTGTCCATTCAAAAATGCCTGTCCCATATAAAGCCCTTGCATCTGTAAAGGACTTGCAAAGTCAAAGAAAGTAGGAACAGTTACACTCAAGCCTGCTAGAATAATACTAAAAAGGACAAGGTAGAGCTTATGAAACCAAGGAACTACCAACTTGAATTTCTCACCAGGGAACTCTGTCCCATTATCTGCGACCTCATGTTCGCGATGCAACCGACTCAAGGAGGAAGTAACACTTGTCTCCTCAACTTGCACGTTATGAATTTCTTGCGTTTCGTTCACGATGAACTCCTTATTATTCCCTACAAAAGCAGGGGCATTTTTTGATTTGAAGTCATAGCAGAGCTAGGAACCTCTGTTCAGATTAGTCCAACAACTATAAAAGTCACCTCCCCAAGCAAGGGCAAGTACTTTTCCGACCAAATCATTTCACAAGGCCAGACGGTAATCCAGCCTCAAAAAGCATACTTTAAGTATATCAGAAATTGCCAGTTAGTCAATTTTACCTGATTTTTCAAACGAAATAACGACAAGCGTTTAAAGCTAAAAAAATCGATACATCTTTGAAATTTTCATTTTAAACACAACTGCATGGCCAAGCGAAAAGACCTAGCATCAAGCTAGGTCTTCTCAGGAGATTTATGAAAAAGATTTGCCTTCCAAAAAGGAGGACAACACCGACAAAGTCGGTAAAAGTTTTAGGATGATTATAGTATAACGAGCTTTCCTTAAAGAAAACTAAAGCGAATTTAAAGGTATCCTAAATGTAAACAGCGCTACTTATTCTATGGACTAATCCAACAAAATCAGTCCATCTTCGACCTTAAAAGGCTCGGCGATGTTGATGCGGTCGTAGAACATGACACCGTTGATGTGGTCGATTTCATGTTGAACAACGATTGAATTGTAGCCCTTGAGCTTGATTTTTTGGGCTTGGCCATTCTTATCAAAGTATTCCACAGTCACGCGCGAGTGGCGGATAACATAGCCTTCGACAGGACGGTCAACCGATAGGCAGCCCTCACCGTCAGCCAGGGCCGCATTTTGCACAGAGTGGGCAACGATTTTGGGGTTGTACATAATCTCTTGGATGCTATAGGCCTCAGTCGGAGGATTGCCCTCGGCGTCCTCAGGATTAGGCACCAGGACAGCAATGATGCGTTTTTTGATGTCCAATTGCGGAGCTGCTAGACCGACACCACCACGAAGACCCAGCTTTTCAGCCATGACAGGATCCTGGGAGTTCTTGAGGAACTGCAACATTTTTTCACCTAGAATGATGTCTTCATCAGACAGGGGAAGGGTCACTTCTTCAGCCACCTCACGCAGGGTTGGGTTGCCCTCACGGATAATGTCATCCATATCAATCAGATGGGCTGGTTTAATCAAACGTTCTTGTACAGACATTGGGAATACACTCTTTTCTAAGTCAGTTTTATCACTCTCCATCTTATCACAAACCCGACAACATTTAAAGCTAGAGGGGCAGAATGTGGGCAAAGACTCTGGCTGAGACTTAGACCTGGGGCGGACAACCCAAACTTGATAACCCTGGGCTATCAGCCTTGGAAGCACTGGTCCTCTGGCCTGCTCTGCTATGGTCCATAGCAAAGCTAACCCAAACAAGGCCTGCCGCAAGATTGGAGGTCCGCCAGAGTTGACGGTCAACCGCAAAACCTTTACAATGAAACGGTAACCCTTGCCCCTCGTCACCCTGATAGAAAGACCCTATGAAAGCCTTACTCGAAAAAATCGCCATCCTGTCGCTCTCGCTTATCCTAGTCTCGGCCTTTGCCATCTCGTCGGCCATGCCAGACATGATTGACCACTTTGCTGGCCAGGGAATCTCTGCTAGTCAAGTCGAACTTTTAGCGACCCTGCCCTCCTTTACCATCATGGCCAG
Organism: Streptococcus caprae; assembly: GCF_042649745.1. NCBI lineage: Bacteria > Bacillati > Bacillota > Bacilli > Lactobacillales > Streptococcaceae > Streptococcus > Streptococcus caprae. The sequence goes on from NZ_JBHRZV010000004.1 coordinate 45,781, forward strand.
CCTCCTGCTCAACGCTTGGTATAGTCGTTTTCTGAGCGAACGTCAAATTATCGTGCTTGGGCTCATATTGATCAGTCTCTGCGGAGCTGGTCCAGCCTTTCTTCATGCTTATCCCATCATTTTCCTGCTGCGTCTGGGGCTGGGATTTGGTCTGGGGATGATCAACGCCCGAGCGATTAACATCATTTCTGCCCACTATCAGGGCAAGGAACGGATTCAGACCCTGGGCTTGCGGGGATCTGCTGAGGTTCTGGGGTCAGCTATCATGACAGCTATTGTCGGACTTCTCTTGCCGCTGGGTTGGCAGGCTGCCTTTCTGGTCTACCTCTGTGGACTGGTCATCCTCCTGGTCTTCTTGCTCTTTGTTCCCGATACGCCAGAGGCAGTTTCAGCCACAGCTGATTCCAAGGAGACCAAGCCATCCCTGACCAGAACCCAAGTTTACTATAGCTTAGGTCTAGCCCTGGTTGCCTTCTTCGTGATCAATGTCAACTCCGCCATCACCCTGCGGATTCCTCAAATCGTGGTCAACCACAGCTTGGGGTCAGCCAGCCAGGCCAGCTATGTCCTCAGTGCCATGCAGCTGATGGGAATCGTCTCCGGTGTGTTCTTTGGTCCCTTGCTGGCCAAGCTCAAGGGAAAATTATTGCCGGCTTCCCTGCTGATTTTTGCTCTGGCTATTTTCCTAGTCCACATCGCCACTAGCATCTGGACGCTGGCCCTGGGAGGCTTGCTGTCAGGCTTTTTCTATAGCCTCATGCTCAATCTAGTCTTCAGCACAGCATCCGAACGCACTCCTGCAGCTCTCCTTAACACCGTTACCACCATCGTCCTCATCGGCTGTAACCTGGGTGGTGGCACCTCATCCCTCCTTCCCAACTGGCTAGACCAACTCCTACCAACCACGCTTGGTGCCCTTGGGTTTTATGCCACCCTCAGCTTGATCCTTGCCCTCATCCTCTTTTGGAAAGATAGCAGAGCCAAATAGATGACAGCGATCAGCTACCCAGCATCCCTAAACTCAGATATAGAAAAAGCCAGCCAAATCAAGGCTGGTTTTGTCTTATCTGTTAATACTCTTCCACAATCAAACTATCGATCTTTTTTTAGGGGGGTGATAGACCTATGTCCCTCTTATGAGATTTGGGGAGAGTGTTAATAAAGCGAAGAAAATCAGGGTTCGCCAGCTACCTAACTTATCTTATGCCGATGACTATAGGTCATCAAAAATTTTCGAATAGCCTTCAACACTACCTTTTATAACATCGCTTGATTTCCCCTTTATAGTACTATCTAACTGACCAAGAAAACCAAGCAAGTCGGCGTGAGCAGTTTTTCCTAGACTATCTATAGCCTTTGTATGCTTTTCCTTGGCCGTCTTCTTACTCATCTTAATCACGGGAGCATAGTAGAGAAGGATCATCTGTTTTTCAAGGTCACGCCGAATTTCTCGAAGATCCATATCCCCCGAGAGGTAACTTCCAATGCTGCTATAGATATCCATGTCCTATCTCCTACTTCTTGTTATAAAGCTGACGCTTGAGCTGGTCATTATCCTCAATGGCCTGATCCAACTGGCGATATTTTTTCCGAAAATTAGCTTCCTTTTCCTCAAAGGCAGCATCCAGACGATCCAACTCTTCTTTAAAGCTAATCTCAGTTACCTGATTATAGTCCGTCAACAGGTTCGTAAACGCTCTTACCTCACTGGACGGATTCTGACGTTGTTGATAAAAAACGAGCTCTGAAAATTCATCTACCAAAAAAGATAAATCCCTTTGTCTACCATCAAGCTGATTACAGTCGTCCTCATACTGCCGTTTTTCTCGGTTAAAGTCGTCTTCCAGCCATTCTAATTCTAGCCTTTGCTGGAAGATGGTATCCTCTAGTCTTTCTAACTCATCCATAAGCCAAAGTTCCTTGCTAGTTGACTATCCGCTTCCAAGGCCTGTGAAATCCCAGACTCGATTTGGGTTTGTAAGGTTTGAAATTTCTCTAGGGCTATCTTAGCCTTGGAAAGTTTTCCGTCAAAATGAAGAGTCATATCGCCCACTATGGTCTGGTAATCGACTCCCCCCTCTTGATAGGTGGCGCGAACTTCATCAGCACTCAGTTCCACAATTCCCCAAGGGATTTGATTGGTCATCTGATGGAGGTTCTCTGCTATTTCAAGAGCTTTGGCATGCTCAACTTCAATCTCATTATAGGCTAGTTGCGCCGTAGCCACAAGGGTATCTGCTAGCATACTGGCTTGCACACTGTCCAAAAAGAAGATTTCAGTGGATGATAAGCCTTTACCATCAGTTTGCCTTTGAACCTTAAGGTATTCATAATAGGTTTTATAGGCCGCCATCCTGTCCTTGATGGCACGACTAGGGTCCTCCTCAAGGAGTCGATCCCCCTGGTACTGGTAGCCGTCCATCATATGCTGGTCCACAAAACTAACCTCTGAGGTCTTAAGGTGGCGGACCACTCCTATGACGCCCTCGCTTCCCTCCTTGGGATAGCCTAGACTGATCAAGTCCTTATGGTCAACGTAATGGGTTACTTTATAACCATACTTGGAAGCTAGGGCTCGCATGTCTGCAGGCAGGGCCGATGTGATATTAGGGCCGTTTGCGACATGGACCGAACGGATATTGGCCATTTCTTCTTCAGTCAGGCTGGCAAAGGCATACTGAACATCCATAGAACCTAGCGAGTGAGCGTAGATATCAATCGGAGCATTGGGATACATGGCGATGGTTTCTTTCAGACTCCGAGAGGCTTCTTTCATTTGAGGGGTTGGAATATCAATATGTTCGTCACCGATAACTCCAATCGCACCTACAATCTCATTAGTTGGTGTGCCATAATAGGCAAGAGTGGACAACCCATAACTCAGGGATCCAACACCTGTTCCAGCCATGTTTCCTGAGATTTTTGCGACAGTTGGACTGAAGTGCTTGCCCATCTCTTTTTCGACCTTACGACCAAGTTGAACCTTGGTCTCCTTGGAGGCTTGATAGGCCAACTGTTTCCCTACAAAGGTCGTCAAATCTACCCCTAAGGTATCAATAGCTGCAGGGATATCATTTTGAAACCAGTCCAGCATCCAATCGTCCCCGGCCATAGGGGCTGTGGAACCCCGCATCAAGACAGTAACCTCTTCCACGGCTCCTCTCTCAGACTCAGAGGCGGTGTAGGGAACGGGGTCTGCTAACACATCTGATTCTTTGATTGTTGTATCGTCCGTTTGATTGGTCAGGACATAAATCTGCTCACCGGCCCCTGAATTTTCATAGATATGGGAAACCGTGCCGATGTATGACTTATTATTGATTCTAGTCACTTCACCCAATCCAATATTTTTATTGTATTCAGCATCAATAATATCTATAATTTCTTTATCGGTATACATCGACTACTCTCCTCTTATATAATCAATAAGGGCTCTAGACGTCATACTACTACTACCTCGCAAGCTTGAATCACTGTCTTTTACTAAAATAATCGACATTTTTAAATCTTTAGAGTTATTCACTTTTAATTCCACAGCCAGACCTCCTGAAGGAATAAACTCTAAACTATCATAATCAATTTCATAGTTCTGAATTTTTGCGCCATTCGATAAAGCTCCCTCTTCTAGCCCCCTCAAATTATCTTCAAAAATTGCCTTCGCTTCCTCGCTCTCGACAATCTCAATCATTTCCTGCTTCTCAGCTTCGCGTTTTGCTGCCATCGCTTTTTTTCCTCCTAAAATACTGCATCCGCCTAGCAAGGCTAGGACCAGAAGACTTAATATGGATAGGTTGAGGAATTTCTGCTTTGTCATGTGGACCTCCTTATGTCATCTTATAAAGATACTAGGCGTCTAATATACTTATAATATAACATAACTTGGAGGATTTGACACTTTAGAGGGGAAGATTCTGACTCAGAGGCGGTGTAGGGAACGGGGTCTGCTAACACATCTGATTCTTTGATTGTTGTATCGCCCGTTTGATTGGTCAGGACATAAATCTGCTCACCGGCTCCTGAATTTTCATAGATATGGGAAACCGTGCCGATGTAGGGAGAGCCTGGAATTTCTTCTAAACCAATGTATTGGTTTAAATCATAAATGTGATATTCTTTTCTTATAATTTCTACATTAATTTTATCACTGTTTACTTTCATCAGTTTCCTCTTGTGAATAAGATAATAGAAGCTTTCGTAAGCCTTCTGAAACCACCGACCCTGAATGATGATAATTCCCATCTTTGTCTATATAGACATCTATGCTTACATATTGTTCAGGAATATCATTCATAATTATCTTAATGATAATCCCTCCCATTGGATGATATTCTAGACTGTCATAATCAACTTCATAGCTCGTTATAGGTTTTTCCTCACCTTCCACGAGATTATTGTAGTAGTCAATTTTTTTCTGAATAAGAGCTTGGACCTCCTCACTCTCGACAATCTCAATCATTTCCTGCTTTTCTGCTTCACGTTTGGCTTCCATCGCTTTTTTTCCTCCTAAAATACTGCATCCGCCTAGCAAGGCTAGAACCAGAAGACTTAATATGGATAGGTTGAGGAATTTCTGCTTTGTCATGGGGACCTCCTTATGTCATCTTATAAAGATACTAGCCGTCTAATATACTTATAATATAACATAACTTGGAGGATTTGACGCTTTCAAGGGGAAGGTTCTGA
>NZ_JBHRZV010000004.1:50473-67002 GCF_042649745.1 Streptococcus caprae
AGTTTAGGAATTTCTGCTTTGTCATGGGACCTCCTTATGTCATCTTATAAAGATACTAGCCGTCTAATATACTTATAATATAACATAACTTGGAGGATTTGACGCTTTCAAGGGGAAGGTTCTGACTCAGAGGCGGTGTAGGGAACAGCGTTGGTTGCTGGATTATCAACATTTAACGTGTGGTCCGCTGTTTGATTGGTCAGGACATAAATCTGCTCCCCGGCCTCTGAGTTTTCATAGATATGGGAAACCGTGCCGAGGTATGTATCAAAATTATCGATACCCAGAGCTTTTCCAATATATACGTCTTTATCATACTCTAAGTCGATAATATCTATAATTTCTCTATCAGTATAAGTGGTTGTGAACATCATTGAGCCTCTCTAAGCTTTTCTAATAGGGCCTTGGACACTCCTCCAGAGATACTGAGTAATTTATGATTTGAATCAATAGAAAAAATAGCACTAAAATAAAGGTTTTCATCATCATTAACTACTATTCTCCCTTGAAAATTCCCTGTTGGAATTACTTCAAGTGTGCTGTAATCAATCTCATAAGATTGTATTACACCGTTTTCTTGAAAGGCATTAGAGTCTGTATTTTTTAACGTTTTTTCAATAATTACCTTAGCTTCCTCACTCTCGACAATCTCAATCATTTCCTGCTTTTCTGCTTCACGTTTGGCTTCCATCGCTTTTTTACCTCCTAAAATACTGCATCCGCCTAGCAAGGCTAGAACCAGAAGACTTAATATGGATAAGTTTAGGAATTTCTGCTTTGTCATGGGAACCTCCTTATGTCATCTTATAAAGATACTAGCCGTCTAATATACTTACAATATAACATAACTTGGAGGATTTGACACTTTAGAGGGGAAGATTCTGACTCAGAGGCGGTGTAGGGAACAGCGTTGGTTGCTGGATTATCAACATTTAACGTGTGGTCCGCTGTTTGATTGGTCAGGACATAAATCTGCTCCCCGGCCCCTGAATTTTCATAGATATGGGAAACCGTACCGATGTACTGTTCTTCAAATTTATTAGTAATAAATACTTTTTGATTAATAGCAGCTATATGATACTCTCGATTTATAATTTCAATAGTCTCATAATCATTGTGTTTCATCATGCTCAACCTTCTCTTTAAACGCTACCAAATAATCGCTAAATTCTCCTGAAACAACCGACCCTGATTGTTGATATTCTTTGTTCTGATCTATATAGACATCTATGCTTACGTATTGTTCAGAAATATCATTCATAATTATCTTAATGATAATCCCTCCCATTGGATGATATTCTAGACTGTCATAATCAACTTCATAGCTCGTTATAGGTTTTTCCTCACCTTCCACGAGATTATTGTAGTAGTCAACCTCTTCTTGAATGATAGCTTGAACTTCCTCACTCTCGACAATCTCAATCATTTCCTGCTTTTCTGCTTCACGTTTGGCTTCCATCGCTTTTTTACCTCCTAGAATACTACATCCGCCTAGCAAGGCTAGAACCAGAAGACTTAATATGGATAAGTTTAGGAATTTCTGCTTTGTCATGGGACCTCCTTAGCGATTTTTTCATTTTACTACACTTATAATATAGCAAAATTTGGACCTCTATGCACAAAAAGAGGGAAACCATCCCCTCTTACTAGAGTTCTGAATTGGTCCCTCTCCATAGTCCTTCTTTAATCTGTTGTTCCATTGACTTTTTTTAGTTTTTTAATGTCTAGGCTGAGTTTACGACTGGCTTGTTTGACCTGGGTTTTCATGCTCCGGCCGCGGTTGGCATAGATTCCGCGTGGATTGCCATAAGCCCGTTGCCAGCTCTGCCTTTGCCAAATAAAGGCCCGTCTTGGGCTACGATAAGGATGAGAAGCTGACTTAAACACCCTTCGGCGATACTTGGGATCGTGGACCTTGGTCGGAACCACATCCAGCTGAAGGTGCCTGAGGTCATTGCGATTGGCATAGTTAAAGCTAGCTCCATTGATTGGGCCATTCAAGGTCGGTTGCCCCGTCTCAAAGATATTGACAAAGTTGCCCTTACTATCCAGGATAAACTCCGTATGGAAGTTAATCAGGACTTTGATATTAGGAAGACCCTCTAGTTTCAGGGGAGTGTTTTTTTCGTCAAAGGCTTGCTTATTGTGGAGGCGGGCCGACTCACCGACGTCATAAACCGCGTAATCATAGGAGGCCAGGCCCAACCGCTCCAAAAGCGTGTTTCGAGCATTTTTTCCGGCCAGGTAGGCGACCAGAGCTGAACGGTCGGTTCTGCCAGGGCGACCATAGTGGCGACGGACCCAGTCTGCCTGCTGGTTGGAGATCAAATAGCGGAGCTGGTGAATTTGCCGAGCTAGGTCTGTCTGCTGGGACAGGCCAGCCACTGGGAAGGTCTCCTGCACCGCCCTAGCCAAGGTCCTCCAAAAGACATCATCAGGGGCTAGATCTGCCCAGTTTTCAAGTGCTTGGGTATAATTGGCCAGGGTTAGTTCGTCTGGGAAATCCAGGGTTGCAAGGAGGACCTGCAAGAGGTCTAAACTCGAGCGACCAGCTGCGACTTCACGCGCCCAGAGGTCTTGAAAAACTGGACTGCCAGCTAGCCTTGCTTGCTGACCAAAGGTTTCAATTTGGACCAGGGTCAAGCCATGCTCTGAGAACCACTGCCTTGCGGATTCCATGATGACATCCGCTGACCAACCCAAGACCTGCAAACGCTCCTGCTGATAGACCCAGGTTTCCTGATAGGGCGTCTGAGCTAGGGTTTCCTCCATCTCCGACCAATCCAGGAGAGGTACTGGCGAGGTGGTCTGCTCTGCTATTTTAGAAGGTCTCAAAAACCGCCAAAAGCACCAAGTTATAAGACAGAAGGCTAGAACAAGACCCCCGTATTCGACCCCGGTCAAATTAGAATCCCTTCTAGATGATCCAACTCGTGTTGACAGATTTGAGCAGGAAAGTCGGTCAAGGTCAGGGTCTGCTCCTGCCAATTTTGGTTATAAAAACGGACACTAATCTCACGGTAGCGGGTTGTCGGACGACTCCCAGCCAATGACAGACAGGACTCCTCTGTCTCATAGGGCCCTGACTTAGCCAGAATAACCGGATTATACATAACCAGACTGGTCAGGCCCAAATCCACGATGATAATCCGCTTATGGTGCCCGATCATATTAGCAGCTAGCCCAACGCAACGGTCCTTGTTGACAGCCAGCGTGTCCTGCAAATCCTGGCCAATCGGCAGGTCCGCAAGACTGGCTTCTTGGGATTTTTGGCTGAGAAAGAGAGGGTCTCTCACGATTTTTTGTTCCACAGTGGTCTCCTTATTTGCTTGACTGGTGCACTTACCTTGGATGAATCCTGTACGGTCAGTCTTATAAAAGTGCCCAGTCTCGTCCTTCCATTGTAGTCCAAAAGGCGGGCTTTGACAAGCAGAGGCCTCTAGCCAGCAGATGAAAATTAAGCTATAATAGGTTCCATGACTGAACAATTTATCCTTCGCCTTATGCAGGCGCTCATTCTGGGCCTCATCGCCTGGAATGCCTACCTCATCTATCGCTATGCCAGGAAAAATAGCATCAACCTCAAAGAAAAATTCTGGACAGGATTTGTGATTGGAATTATCACGGACTTCTTTGATACCTTGGGCATTGGGACCTTTGCGACAACGACGACCTTTTTCAAGGCCACCAAGCTGGTCTCTGATGACCGCAAGATTCCCGCCACTATGACAACCGCCCATATTATCCCGGTCCTGACGGAAGCTCTGCTCTCCATCACCATCGTCCAGGTCGACCTCAAAACCTTGATTTGCATGGCCGCTGCCGCCTTTTCAGGTGCCTTTATCGGAGCCCGTGTCACCCAAAATTGGAATACCAAGATGGTCCAACGGACCCTGGGAACCTTGCTCATGATTGCGGCCCTGATTATGGCCTACCGCATGATAACCAATCCTGGGCAAGGCCTGACCGACGATGTCCGTGGCCTAACTGGCCTCAATCTGGTGATTGGGATGGTCTTTGACTTCGTCGTCGGCCTCCTCATGTCCATGGGACTTGGCAACTACGCACCAGAGCTAATCTTCTTCTCCCTCATGGGCATCAGCCCTGTCATCGCCCTACCGGTCATGATGCTCAACGCCGGTATGATTATGACAGCAGGAGCCAAGGCCTTTATTGAATCTGGTCGGGTTTCCTGGCCTGGAGTTGTAGGGATTTCTGTCGGTGGGGTCATTGGGGTCCTAATGGCCATCCGCCTCATCACCATCCTCGATGTTCAGGTCCTCAAAGTCCTGGTTATCTTTATCGCCCTCTATACTGGTTTCACCCTTCTGCGGGCTTCTTTGGTCCAAAGGCAGAGCAGAAAGGGCTAATCTCTCCTGCCCAACACAATTGCTCCATTACAGACAAAAACCTGAGACTTCCGTCCTTAGCTGACAGGGGTCCCAGGTTTTTTTATCGATTCTAGAAAGAGAGTTCCGATTCACTTATCCTATAGCAAATAAAGTTCTTACACCTGCTGCTATTCATTCGTGATACTTTTTTCTTCATTGCTTTCTGAAATTCCTTGATTGACGATTTTTAAGCGATAGATAATCCAGACTGTCCAGCAAATCCGAAAAGCAGCACTAAGAAAGCCACCGGAAAATCCCTGTACAAGCACTAACACTGTTTCGATGATTTGTACACCAAGATAAATCCAATAAGGGAGAAGACTGACAGGCTGATTTGTCTCAATCAATTTACGTCCTTTAAAAGAAGTGACTACCAGCCAAATAAACAAAAGGAGAGTTACCCACATCACCGGTAAAAAGTCAGTAGAGAAAATGAAAAATAGACCAGTCACTGCTGTTAGAAGCTGAAACAGACCATACCAAAGAAGATGGTTGCGTACATTCTCTTTCATTTTAAAATCCTTACCAAATAATCACGCGCTTTTCTGCGTCGCGCCACATGCCGTCGCCTTCTTGGATGTCAAAGGTTTCGATGAAGTCGTCAAAGTTTGGCAGTTGGACATTGGTCCGAAGCTTACCTGGTGCATGCACATCGACAGAAATAAGGAGTTGGAGGTATTCCTCACGCGCCTTCATGCGCCAGATGGTCGCAAAGTTGGTGAAGTAGTCTTTGGCTGAGAAGTCGTCCTCTTTCTTGGCTGCTTCAAGAGCTGCGGAAAGTCCGCCCAAGTCTGCCACGTTTTCAGAGACAGTCAATTTACCATTGACCTTACCACCTGCAAAGTCAATGCCGTCAAACTGCTCAACAACCTTGTCCGTCCGCTCTTGGAAGGCGGCGTAGTCTGCCTCAGTCCACCAGTTATTGAGGCTGCCATGCTCATCAAAGCTGGCTCCATTGGTATCAAAGGCATGGGAAATCTCATGGGCAATCACCGCTCCAATTCCGCCGTAGTTAGCAGATGAAGACTGGTCCAAACTATAAAATGGTGCTTGGAGGATAGCCGCTGGAAAGACAATCTGGTTCTGCTGTGGGTCATAGTAGGCATTGACCATGTGGGCCGGCATGTGCCACTCATCACGGTCGACCGGCTGGTTCCACTTGCTCCAAGAATGAGCGATAGAAATCTTGGCCAGATTCTGAGCATTTTCCACAAGAGAAAGGTTTTCATCGATAACCTTTTTAGCGTAAGTTGCTGGCAATTTTTCAGGGTAGCCGATGTGTGGCGTAATGACATTCAGCTTGGTAATGGCCTTTTCGATAGTCTCCCTTTGAAGCCAGTCGTTGTTGGTCAAACGATCCTTGTAGACCTCGATCATGGTCGCTACTTTCTGCTCAACGTCGGCCTTGGCTTCTGGAGAGAATTTTTGACCCGCATACCAGAGGCCTAGAGCCTGGTTAAATGGCCCTTGCGCCAGGTAGTAGGCCGCCTTTTTCTTGTCCATGGCCTGCGGCGTTCCTGACAGGGCACGGCTATAGGCACCTGACAAGACACGGATTTCATCTGTCAAATAAGAATTAAAGCTGTTGGCTGCACCATGTACTAGGTCAGCCTTGAGCAAGTCCCAGTTCTCCTCAGAGAAATAAGTGGCTGCATATTGCGTCCAGAAACGCTCCTCAGGGACAATGACACGGTCAGGAACCTGACCTAAAATTTCTGTAAAAATCGCATCCAATGGCAACTCTGGAGCCAACTTGACAAAGTCTGCCCAATCATAGGGATGGTAGAGCTTCACATACTCCGAGCCTTCTTCACTCGACAAGACATACTTGGCGATTTCAGCATCCAGAGCAATCATCTTATCGAGAAGGTCTGCAATTTCAGCCTCTGTAAATCCGAGTTTGGGAAGCAAGTCCTCTTGGGAGCTCCGCCATTTTGCCAATAGCTCAGCCCCTTGAGGATGGTCCTCCTCATAATAGGTCGTGTCTGGCAAAATCGTACTCGGTGCATAGGCCCAAAGAACATTGGTCTGGGCATCCATAAAGTCAGGAGATACCCCAAAGGGCAGGAGGTTTGGCTTGCCATCAAGCTCATAAGACCCCATCTTAGCCGCAAACTCCGCAAAGGAGCCCAGGTTTTTATACTCTTCAACCAAGGCCCGAATCGGCTCAATGCCTGTTGCCTCACGCTGGTCAAAATCGGCTACCTGACGGTGGAACTTAACAAAATTTTGCAGGATTGCATCCTCTGGGACATCCTCACCAGCCAACCACTGATCGGTGGTTTCAATCATGAGGTCCTCAATCTCATCCGCCAAATCCGAAAATCCACCAGTAGTCGGCTTATCGTCAGGGATGACGGCAGTTTTTTCCCACTCACCATTAATCGCGTCAAAAAAATCATCTTGTAAACGTACCATATTCGTCTCCTTATTTTAAACTGACTTTATTTTAACAAAAAAGCCAGATAAAATCATGCCTCGCCCTCACTGGCTTGTCAGAAATCAAGGCTTGAGAGAGTTAATAAAATATGAGATAATACAAGCAGTTGTTCCCAAGTATCTCTCTAGACGCAAGGAACTAGAAAGGCCACCTCAACACTATGAAGCTATCTGTTTGCTTATTGATTTTGCTCTATCTCTTTTTCGGTGGTCGCTACTTTTTTATCCACTTACCTCAAAGCAAACTTCCCAAACCAGTCAACCTACTCTTACTAGGCCTCTTTCTAATCGGTTTTCTCTGGTTGATTGTCCTCCTCGCCTGGGTCGCCCTCCTTGGCTTCTCCCTCTAGCAATAGCAGAGCAATAAGCCTTCAAATTACTGCTGATAATTAGACCCGCAAGGTTTATCAAGAACATCTAAGAACCTGATAGTATCGTTTCAGAAAAATATAGGCATTTGAACTTAGCTTGATTTTTGACTTAGCGTACCCAAGTACTGTTTGCGTCTCACTGCCTAATCTCAAAGTGCTTCTTTCAACTATATAAAATCTTGTCTAAACTCAAAAACAGGCATGCTCTCCTTAGGGCATGCCTGTTTAGGTTCAATAACCATTTAAAATAGAGTCCAATAAAGAACTTTGGGACAAACCGAGACACATTAGTCCAAACAATTCCGTTGAAGATTTAAAAACAGAAGCTAGAAACTTAAAATGGATACTATCAGAGTTAACTGAGATGAATATAAAATCAAGGAAACCGATTGATACAAACTTTACTGGAGTTTGACCGAAAAACTCAAGAACTTTATCTTGCCTGAGCAAGATAGACCATTATGAAGCATCTACCTTCTGCTGAAGAGCCTGCATATGGGCATATTGACCTCCCAGAGCCATCAGTTCTTGATGGTTACCCTGCTCAACAATCCGTCCCTTATCCAAGACCAAAATCTGATCGGCTTCTTGGATTGTAGACAAACGATGAGCTATGATGATAGTCGTCCGACCAGCCTGCACGACTTCCATGGCACGCTGGATGATTTCCTCCGTCTCCGTGTCAATATGGGAGGTCGCCTCGTCGAGAATCAGTATTTTAGGGTCAGCAATCAAGGTTCGTGCAAAGGCAATCAGCTGACGTTCTCCACTAGAGAAGGCTGCACCTTTTTCAACAACGGGTTCATGAATCCCCTTGGACAATCGAGCGAGCATGTCCCCCGCACCAACCTGTTCCAGGGCTTCTTGGATGGCCTGGTCAGAGTAGGCTTGTCCCATGCTCACATTTGAAGCGATGGTGCCTGTAAAGAGGTAGGGGTCCTGTAGGACAATCCCCATCTGACTCCGAAGGCTCTCACGGGAGAACTGGCTGATATCCAGACCATCAATCAGAATCTGGCCAGAGCCAGGTTCATAGAAACGGTACAAGAGATTGGTAATAGATGACTTGCCTGAACCTGTATGGCCAACCAAGGCCAGGGTCTGACCTTGCTCAATCTGAAAATTGATATCTGACAGGACTGCCTGCTCTGCCATGTAACCAAATGAAACCTGGTCAAAAACAACCTGACCTTGGATTGGCGGCAAGTCTGCGGATACATCAGGCTCACCTTGTGCCGCCAAAAGCTCAAGCACCCGTTGACCGGTCTCTTTAGTACGCTGCAGGGCCGGAAACTGACGAACCAGAGCCGCCATCAAATCAAAGAGTGTCACCATGTAATTGAGGTAAACGAAGAGTCGTCCTGCCGTGATTCCCGTATGACCAGCTAAAAATTGGTAGCCGACCAGGGTCAGAACGCCTGCGATGATCAGGTACTTGAATAACTCTGCCAAGGACCAGCTGACCGTTGCCCCTATCAAGACCAAGCGTTCATCAGCTGCTCGCATGGTTCCAGCCGTCTCTTCAAACTCAGACCAAACCACTTCTTCCTGACCATAGAGTTGCAAGATGCTGGCCCCGTTCATGGTCTCATTGACCAGGCTGTTGAGGTCACTTCTAGCTTCATAGAAGGCCTTTGTCGGTTTCTGAGTCAATTTATGGTAGAGTACCTGCCAACCATAAAAGAGGGGTAAGAGCAGCAACAAGGCAAGCCCAAACCGCCACTCCAAGCTAAAGAGAACACCGTAAATAAAGAGCACTTGCAAGACCGAAATAAAAATTTGTGACAGGAGGGTCCCATAAAACTGACTCCGTAAAGTCTCCGTATCATTGACAATCCGCGTGGAAATCTTCCCTGCTGGTTTGTCATCAAAATAGGAAATAGGCAGGCTCTGCATGACAGCATAGGCCCGATTGCGGAGCTCCCCTGCGATAGTATTGGCACAGGCCATTAAGATAAGACGGGCGACATAAGATAAGATCCCTGCACCGATAATCAAGCTCAAATAGCCAGCCAATCCTTCCAGGAGAATCGCCATAGGCCCTTTATCCCCTGTTGACAGGTAGGTCAAAGGACCATCAATCAGGGTCTGCAAACTCAGAGGAGCCAGCTGATTTCCAGCTGTCGCTAGAATTAAAATGATCAAGCCTAGGGCAAACTTGCCCTTGACTAGACGAATTTCCTGTAATAATTGCTTAAAAACAGCCATCTTACTCCTCCTCACTAGCCTGTTGGCGGTCATATTGCTGGGCATACCAGCCTCCTTGGGCAAGCAACTCGTCAGGTCGCCCACGTTCAACGATCCGTCCCTCATCTAAGACCAGCACCAAGTCCGCATGGTTGACCGCAGACAAACGGTGGGTGACAATGATAGTCGTCTTGTCCTGGCGTTCCTCTTGGATATTCTTGATGATCACACGCTCTGTCCTAGCATCCACTGCAGACAGGGCATCGTCTAAGATTAGGACTTGAGGGTCCTTGATAAAGGCACGTGCTAGGGAAATCCGTTGCTTTTGCCCACCCGATATGGACACCCCACGTTCCCCAATCGGCGTTTCTAAACCTGCACTCATCTGTTCTAAATCACTGGAGAAACTTGCCAAGGCCACCGCACGTCTGATTTCCTCTTCCTGACTACCGACCTTACCTAGGGCGATATTTGCACCAACCGGCTTTGAAAAGAGCACGTGTTCCTGGGGAACATAGCCCAACAACTGGTCTATAGAAGCACGTTGGTAGTCAAGGATAGGAACTTGATTGAGTAGCAACTGCCCAGAACCAAGGGGATACTGACGGAGCAACTGACGGATAAGGGTAGTCTTGCCAGCCCCCGTCTTTCCAACGATACCTAGCGTCTGACCAGCACTTAACTCAAAGGAAATCTCCTGCAAACTGGAACGCTCTGCCATGGGATAGGCAAAGGAATAATCCTTAAAGGACAAAGTCTCAAATTCAGAACACTGCAGGAGGCCATCTGGCTCCATATCATCGGAAGTCTCAATCAACTCCTCAATCTTACGGTAAGAGGTCGTGGCCGTTTGGTAAACAATAATGAGATCCGCCAGCATGACAAAGGGTTCCACCAGAGAAACCACATAAAGTTGAAGGGCGATGATTTGGCCTAGTGTGATGTGACCCGCTAGAAGGTAATGAGCTCCAAGTCCTAAAATAATAGCGGTTGACAAGCCCAACATGGCTGTCGAGACCGGCCCATATGCTGATTGAAAACGGGTAATGGTATTGCCTAGGTCTACCAAGCGTTCCGTGTGTTTGTGAAATTGCTGAGCAAGTTCTGCCTTTCTTCCATAGGCCCGAGTAACGCGAATTCCCTCCACAACTTCCAAGACTTCATTGTTGAGACTTGCCACTGCCTCTCGGTTATCTTCAATCGATTGATCTTGTTTCTTCCCAAAGTACCAAAAGAACCAAACCAAAAATAGCAAGGGAGTCATGGCCCACAGGCTGATTTGCCAAGAGATGGCAAACATCACAGGAATCACAAAAGCAATCAGTCCACCACCATAGAGAACGATCATCAGACCATAGCCAGCAAATTCCTCCAGGTATTCAGCATCCGAAGAAAACCGTGTCACCATATCACCAGACCGAAACTTGTCATAAAAAGCCTGACGCATACTGATTAGTTTACGGAAAGACTTGGCTTGGAGGTCAAACTTAAAGCCAATGGCTGACTGGAATAGTCGCGTATTCCAAAGATAGGAAGACAGATAGGACACAAGGGTTGCAGCCACCAAAAGGCCTACCTCGTTCCACAACTGCATCCGCGTCAAGTTTGCCTTAGTTAGAGCATCAATCAAACGCTGAATCACCTGAGTTGGCAAAACCAAACTAAAATCATAAATTACTAGGAC
This sequence comes from Streptococcus caprae, assembly GCF_042649745.1. NCBI lineage: Bacteria > Bacillati > Bacillota > Bacilli > Lactobacillales > Streptococcaceae > Streptococcus > Streptococcus caprae. Next base: position 61,546 of record NZ_JBHRZV010000004.1, read on the forward strand.
GACCGCAATCAAGAGGTAACGCCAAGGGTGGCGCATCAGATAGCGCCAAACTGCTGTTAACATAAACATCTCCTTTTCCTATAAGAGGCAAGCACCAAAAAAGGCCCTTACGGCCCTACCAAGGATTTATTGGGAACACGGTCTGACAACAAGATGTCCTAGACCTTCTCCAACAAAAAAACGCAGCAGAGCAATCCCCACCGCAAATTCTGTAGAAAATCTACTATTTGAGTAGACTTTTGTCGGAAGGGAGCATAAAAATACCAAAACGCATCATACGATTGTTCATGATAAAACTCCTTTCACTAATGTTATTTTCTAGTATTGTAACAAAGTTTCCTCCACCTGTAAAGCGTTTATAAAAACTAAAGCAGAACCTTGATGCTACCTGTACAGTCAAGAAGAGCGACTGTCATCCCAGTATAAATTTGCAATCTACGTTTTTTTGATAATTTAGCAAAGCTGAGAATCTTTTATACTCACTCAAAATCTCCATAGACAAGGCAGGTTGATATAGACATAAGAGAGTTAGGCAAGGAAACCTAACAACGCATAGTTTTGATTTTGGAAGAGTATTAGACCCACTCAACCCTCAATAGCAGAGATCGGCTGACAGCCTTCTCCTTTGGATTAGCCGGGGATAGCTAGTGACTCATATCTGTTGCTTCAATATACAAACAGGCATGCTCTCCTTAGGGCATGCCTGTTCCTGTTTTCAATGGATTAGTCTACCTTATTTCCCCAAATTGCAATCGTTTGGTAAGGTTTGAGGATGATGGTTTCAGCTAGTGTTGTATCTGCGTAGTTACTGATGAGAACTTGGCCTGCTTGATAAGTCGTTGACAGGTCCAGCGTCACCTCGTTACCGTAGAAATTGTTGAGGACCAGAAGGCTTTGGTCACCTAGTGTTCGTTCAAAGGCATAGACCTGATCGCTGTCTGTGTAGGCAGCCTTGTAGTCGCCATCTGCGATGAGAGGCAAAGTCTTACGGAGCTTGATGAGTTCCTGGTAGAATGAGAAAATCGGTCCGTTTTTCTCATTTTTTACGTTGATGGTCTCGTAGGTCTTGCCGGCCTTGAGCCACGGCGTACCTGTCGTAAACCCTGCATGGGTTGTGTCATCCCACTGCATCGGGGTTCTAGCATTGTCCCGTGACTTGGTCGAGATGATGGCAAAGGCTTCCTCAGGAGATTTGCCTTGGTCCAGCAAGATTTGGTAGTTGTTGAGGCTTTCGATATCAACATAGTCAGACATGGTGTCGTAGTCTGGGTCCAACATACCAATTTCCTCACCTTGGTAGATATAAGGTGTCCCACGTGAGAGGTGGATAGAAGCCGCCAGCATGGTCGCTCCCTGGGCGCGGAAGTGTTCCGTGTCGACAAAGCGAGTCAAGGCGCGTGGCTGGTCATGGCAGGTCCAAAAGAGAGCGTTCCAACCTCCGCCTGCTGCCATACCCTCTCCCCAAGAGTGGAACAGGTCCCGCAGGGCTGGGAAATCAAAGTCCATGATGGTCCATTTTTGACCGTCCTTGTAATCCACCTTAAGGTGGTGGAAGTTGAAGGCCATGTCCAACTCGTGGCGATCTGGGTTGGTGTAGAGGATGCAGTTTTCGATGGTTGTCGCAGACATTTCTCCAACTGTCATTAACTTTGGATTTTGCCCGAAGCTGGCCGCATTGAGCATTTGTAGGTAGTCGTGGTTGATGGGACGGTCGGTGTAGGCCGGTTTGCCTTCATTGATAGGACAGTTCACAAGAACCTCTTCCTTCCCGATTAGGTTGATGACGTCAAAGCGGAAACCTTCCACGCCTTTTTCCTTCCAGAAATTCACCACGGCAAAGAGCTCTTCTCGGACACGGGGATTGCGCCAGTCCAGGTCGGCCTGGGTCACGTCAAAGAGGTGGAGATAATATTTTCCCGTATCCCCAAAGGGTGCCCAGGCAGAACCCCCAAACTTGGATTGCCAGTCTGTGATCTCGTCCTCATCTCGGATAATAAAGTAGTCCTGATAGACCGGGTCACCAGCCAAGGCCTTTTGAAACCATTCGTGCTCTGTCGAACAGTGGTTGAGGACCATGTCCAGCATAAAGCCGATGCCCAGTTCTTTCCCTTTGGCCACGAGTTCTTCAAAATCTGCCATGGTCCCGAAGTCTGGGTTGATAGCCGTATAGTCAGAAATATCATAGCCGTTGTCTCGTTGGGGGCTAGGATAGAAGGGGTTGAGCCAGACCATATCAATGCCCAGTTCAGCTAGGTAAGGAAGCTTTTCGATGATGCCTCGTAGATCACCGACCCCAGAACCTGTCGTATCCTTAAAGGACTTAGGATAGATTTGATAGACGACCTTTTTTGTATCTAATGTCATGTCGTATTCTCTTTTCTAAAGCGGTAAAAAGGGAGAAGCTGGGTTCTTGTCCCAGCTTCACCGAAAAAGTGTTTCTACACCTTATGCTTTGATTTCGTCTTCAGTCTTGGTCATGATACCAGTCTTGCGGAAGAAGAAGGTCATTACAAGTGGGACAACAATGGCAACAGCCATACAGATAAAGAATGGTCCCATGTATTTAGCATTGATGGAAATGAATCCTGGTAGTCCACCGACACCGATAGCGTTGGCTTGGACGTTCATGGTAGTAGACAAGAGACCTGCCAAACCAGAACCAATCAATCCAGCAACAAATGGGTAAACGAATTTCACGTTAACACCAAAGAGGGCTGGCTCTGTAACACCGAGGTAGGCTGAGATAGCTGCTGGCAGTGAGATACCAGCTGCTTTTTCATCCTTACGGTTCATGAAGTAGTAGGCAAGAACGGCAGAACCTTGCGCGATATTTGAAAGGGCAATCATTGGCCAAAGACCAGTTGTGTGCGTCGCAGTATCTGCGATGAGCTGGGTGTCGATGGCGTTGGTCATGTGGTGGAGACCAGTGATAACGAATGGCGCATAGAGGGCACCAAAGATGAAACCAAAGACAGATTTCAGCGGGCCAGTCAATCCTGCAAGAACAACAGCTGACAAGGCTTTACCGATGGTCCAACCAAGTGGGCCAAGGACAGTGTGAGCCAAGATAAGGGCTGGAATCAGTGACAAGAATGGTACGAAGATCATGGAAATCACTTCAGGAATGTACTTACGCCAGAAGATTTCAAGGTAAGAGAGGGACAGACCTGCAAGAAGGGCTGGGATAACTTGAGCTTGGTAACCGATACGGTTGATGGTAAAGCTACCGAAGTCCCATACCCAGTTTTCAGCGATTTCTTTGGCTGGAGTACCAGCTACGGCATAGGCATTGAGGAGCTGTGGTGATACCAAACAGATACCCAAGACGATACCGAGGATTTGAGAAGTTCCCATTTTGCGGGTCACAGACCAGGTAATACCAACTGGCAGGTAGTGGAAGATCGCCTCACCTGGCAACCAGAGGAAGCGGTTGACACCAAACCAGAATTGAGAGACATCAACAAGCGTGTTCCAAACTGGTTGACCTTGAGCATCGAAAACAGCTTTCCCATCAACTATTTTTTGCCCCAAGAACTCAAATCCGATCCCCTCAAGAATGTTACGGAAACCAAGAATCAAACCACCGACGATGATCGCAGGGATGATTGGGGTGAAGATTTCCGCCAACATGGTCATGACACGTTGAATTGGATTTTGGTTGCTTTTAGCTGCGGATTTAGCAGCTTCTTTTGACACACCTTCGATACCAGATACCGCTGTGAAGTCATTGTAGAAGATTGGTACGTCATTTCCGATGATGACTTGGAATTGCCCTGCATTGGTAAAAGTACCTTTGACAGAAGCCAAATTTTCAATCGCTTTGACGTCTGCTTTGGATTCGTCCTTCAAGACGAAACGCATGCGCGTCGCACAGTGGGTTACCGCTGTGATGTTGTCTTTGCCACCGACCGCTGTTAAGAGGGCCTTGGCATCTTGTTCAAATTTTCCCATAATACTCTCCTTTAGGAAATTTCTATTTGTTTACAGACCTAATTGTAACCGATAACAAATTTGTCTGCAACTTGTTTGGGTCTAAAGTTGGACTTTTTTGTTAAAAACCGTCAACTTGTATGGTAAAATAAAAACAAATTGAAAGGGATTACAGATAAGATGAAGAAATATGAGTGGATTTATAAAGATTTAGAACAAAAAATCCAGACCAACCAACTGGAGCCTGGTAACTTCTTGCCTACCGAACAGGAAATGACCCAACACTACCAGGCCAGCCGAGATACCGTCCGCAAGGCTCTGCAATTGCTGACCAAGGAAGGCCTCATTCATAAGCATCAGGGCCGTGGCTCTCAGGTGACCAAGCGCGAGCAGTTTAATTTTCCTGTGTCTGCCCTGACCAGCTTTCAGGAACTCAACCAAAGTCTGGGGATGACCGCCAAGACCAATGTCATCGCCCTGGATAAGCTCATCATCGATGACAAACTGGCCCAGCTGACTGGATTTTCCAAGAACGCCATCGTGTGGCGGGTCACACGCCAGCGGGTCATGGACGGCATCGCCTCCGTCCTGGATATCGATTATCTCCTGAAATCTCTGGTTCCAGACTTATCTCGGGACATCGCGGAGCAGTCCATCTATGCCTACCTAGAAAACCAGCTCAACCTCCCCATTGCCTATGCCGAAAAAGAAATCACGATCGACCATACCAGCGACCGTGACAAGCTCCTCTTAGACCTTGGAACCGACCACCACATCGTTTCCATCAAAAGTAAGGGCTACCTGGAAGACGGCCGCCAGTTCCAATTCACCGACAGTCGCCACAAACTTGAGAAATTCAAATTCGTCGACTTCGCCCGACGCAAACGAGAATAGCAAATCAACCATCAGTTCATATCCGCACTGGTGGTTTTTATAGACAATTTATTGAACCTTGATACATCCTTGTTTTCGATTTACCGTACCCAAGTACTATCTGTATCTCAGCGACTTGGCTCAAAGAACTTCATTCGACTAGGTACTCTTCCAAAATCAAAACCATACGTCGCTAAGTTTCCTTGCCTAACCCTAGATCTGTTTATGTTAACCCATCTCGTCTAATGAAATTATGAATGAGTATTGGGTAAAAACGAAAAGCCCCAGCTTTCGCCAGGACTCTTCAGGAGATTTATGAAAAAGATATGCCAGCCCTTGGCGCTTTAGCACTTAGGGATGACGATACTGCCTTAGCAGTAAAAAGTTTTAGGATGGTTATAGTATAGCTTGGGAGACTTAAAATAACCTAAAAGAGTACTAAAAAATTGCTAAACTCAAAATCCTTAATTAACATTCCAATACTGACAATTCAATAAAAATTTCAGAGCAAACGAAAACACCAGCTCATACAAGCCAGCGTTCTCTGGAGATTTAGGCTCTATAATTTCTGTAGTGGGTAGCTCCCCTGCAGAGATTATGGAGCCTTTTTGAATGTAGAAAAAAAGTCCCATATGACCTATAATGAAAAGCGAT
>NZ_JBHRZV010000005.1:0-14856 GCF_042649745.1 Streptococcus caprae
TATCGCTTTTCATTATAGGTCATATGGGACTTTTTTTCTACATTCAAAAAGGCTCCATAATCTCTGCAGGGGAGCTACCCACTACAGAAATTATAGAGCCGGAAAAGAATGAATCAGTTTGGTCCCGCGACTCACAAGTTGATTGCACATGCCCTTATTCAACATGAGGGAAACTATCTATTAATCAAGCGTTCTACCATTAAACGCGGAAAACCAAATGTCTATCCTGAATTTTTTGATATTCCAGGAGGTGGTGTTGAACGGTTTGAAACACCACGTGAAGCAGCGGTACGAGAAAGTCTAGAAGAAACAGGACTACCTGTTTTATTGGACAGACTTTTGCATGAAGATAGCCAACTTGATAAGGCTAAGGGAATTGTATTCACTCGCCTCGTCTATGAAGCAAAAATAGTAGGAGAGCTGACTGGGATAACACTTGATCCTGAAGAGCATACGGAGTTTCGTTGGATAAGTCATCTTAGTGATATTTCTGACGAAAAAATAGTCCTTTACCTACATGATCTTATTCCTGAGAAAGGACATTTAATATGATTACCACACGTTTTGCGACGCCTGCGGACGCCCAGGCCATTTGTGAGATTTGCTCGTCGGCTTGGCGAGTGACCTATGAGAATTTGAACAGCCCAGACTATATTGAGAAAGTCATTGCTGATTTTTATAACCTGGACCGAGTGACCAAGGAATGTTCGACCAGTGACGAAAACTGGCATGGTTATATGGTGGCAGAGCTGGATGGTCAGGTTCTGGGAGCCATTGGTGGCGGCGTTTCTGAGAATAACACATTAGGACATATCTACGTTCTCTATGTCCACCCTGACCATAAGGGCAAGGGCATGGGACGGGCCTTGGTTGATTTTTTGACCGACCACCAGAAAACCACGTATGGTATTTCTCGCCAACAGGTGACGGTTGCTCAAGGCAACATAATGGGTATTCCCTTTTATGAAGCCATGGGCTTTACCTGCCAAGGAGAGATTCCCAGCTGGTATAATCCAGGTGGCAAGGAAAATTTCACCTTTGAACGTGAATTATTGTAAAACTAGAACATTGACCTTTATTCCATAGCTTCGCTTTAGTTGTTTTTAAGATACTTTTGCTAAACTATTAGTATTATTTAAAATTGTTACTAAACTATATTCAAATATAATCTCGATGATACTTACTCTTAGGGATAAAAATGCTATAATGGTAAAAGACAATTTGAAGTTTAAAAGGAGCGAGTGATGATTAAAATTCTTTTGATTGAAGATGACTTGAGTTTATCCAATTCAGTCTTTGATTTTTTAGATGATTTTGCGGATGTCATGCAGGTTTTTGATGGAGAAGAAGGTCTCTACGAAGCGGAATCTGGTGTTTATGATTTGATTTTGCTTGACCTCATGTTACCTGAGAAAAATGGTTTCCAAGTCCTTAAGGAATTACGTGAGAAGGGTGTGACAACACCAGTTCTCATTATGACGGCTAAGGAAGGTTTGGATGATAAGGGACATGGATTTGATCTTGGAGCTGATGATTATTTGACTAAGCCCTTTTATCTAGAAGAATTGAAAATGCGCATTCAGGCTCTTCTTAAGCGAGCAGGTAAGTTTAACGAGAACAAACTTTCTTTTGGGAATGTTTCTGCTAACTTGTCAACAATTACAACTATGTTTGGAGACCAGGAAGTGGAATTATTAGGTAAAGAGTTTGATTTATTGGTTTATTTCTTGCAAAACCAAAACGTTATTTTGCCTAAGACTCAAATATTTGACCGTATTTGGGGCTTTGATAGCGATACGACGGTATCTGTAGTTGAAGTTTACGTGTCTAAGATTCGTAAAAAACTAAAAGGGTCAGATTTTGCCAATAATCTTCAGACCTTGCGTAGTGTAGGCTATATTTTGAAAAATGTGGAATAAGATTCAAAAAAAGAGAAGGAGTGAGGGAAATTTTTCATATTTCCTTCACTTCTTCACAGTATTTTCTATCATCTTTTTAGCGATGACCATAATAGTTCTCAATATTATGAATAGCGGAGCTTATTCAACGGTTGATCAAAGCTTGAAAGTTGCATCAGATAATGCAAATCACTATGTCATGCTTGGACTATCTCATGAGCAGTTTTTTTCTGAAGTTTCCATTACAGAGAAGCAAATTCAGTCAACGGAAGACAAAAAGGAAACTACTGAGAAGTCTATTGCTGTAAAAGTTAAGCCACCGTCTGATTTTTCAGCAAACATGGATGTGGTTGTTTATGATAAGGATGGCAATGTTCTCGGGACAACTGATAGCTTCTCTGGTATTGAAGATATTTCTTTATCCACTAAAAATCTAAATGACGTATATGCAATTGATGATTTTGAGACCTTAAGTGGTCGAGCAGAAAGTTATCGGGCTGTAACAGTTCCTGTTTCTCACACTGACTATCCGGATGCTGCCTATATTACTATATTTGTAAATACAACTCAAATTCAGGATGCCAACCGTCGTTCGGAAAGAATCACAATCACTACAATGATACTTTTTTGGTTGATTTCAATTGGCGCAAGTGTCTATCTTGCGAAGTGGAGTCGTAAACCAATCTTAGCCAACTATGAACGACAGAAGAGTTTTGTCGAAAATGCTAGTCATGAATTACGGACTCCTTTGGCTGTTTTACAAAATCGCTTAGAAGCCTTGTTCCGTAAACCAGATGCGACCATTCTTGATAGTAGTGAAAACATCGCTGCGAGTTTGGAAGAGGTCCGAAATATGAGAATTTTGACGACTAATTTGCTCAATTTGGCTCGTCGTGACGACGGCATGGAAGTTCAATTGCAAGAATTGACAGGTGAGTTTTTTGAAGGACTCATTGAGAATTATGAGTTAATTGCTGAAGATTCTAGTAAGGAATTTTATGGTCAAAATCTTGTGAAGTCAGTGTTTAAATCAGATCCAGTTCTTTTAAAGCAAGCCATTACAATCCTATTTGATAATGCTTGTAAGTATACTGATGATGATGGTATCATTGAATTAACAACTCGAGTTGTCGATAAAAATCTCGTCATTACAGTGGCCGATAATGGATCTGGAATTTCTGATGATGATAAGGACAAGATCTTTGATCGGTTCTACCGTGTTGACAAGGCTCGTACTCGACAAAAAGGGGGCTTTGGTCTTGGCTTATCCCTGGCCAAGCAAATTGTCGAAACCCTAAAAGGAAAATTAATTGTCCGTGATAATTTTGAACGCGGGACTATTTTTGAAATCAAACTTCCTCTATAATCTTTATCGTTGATAGTTTGTAAATTCGCTAAAGAAAAATAGGGTTTGAACAAGATAAAACGCATAACATTAGGAACATTTGGTCCAGATGTTATGCGCTTTTTATATGGATGAGAGTGAATTTCATGTCACAACTATGGAATTTAAGTCCATCAAGCCAATGTTTTTAGGAATTGGTCAATGTCACTTTGAGTTTTTAAGATAATAAATTTTTCTGGATATTGCTGTTGGATGGCTTTATAACGTAATTTAGCTTGCCTAGTCCGCCCATCATATAGCACCCAACGAATAAATTCCCAATCTAATTTTTCTGGGCAGCCGGCTGCCATGTCGTCTCGAGAATGTCCCCTGTTTTGCCAATATCGCTTGCTGACTCGCCATAGACTTCGCCATCGTGAAAAATTGAGAAATATAATTTGGTCAGCTTCTGCCATTCGTCGATCATAAAAGGCAAAACTATAGTTACCATCAATTACCCAGTCCTTATGCTTATCTAGAAAAGTTCCTAGGTCATCAATCAAGGCTCCCTGAGGTCTGGATATCCAGCCTTCTGTAAATTGAAGCCGATCTAGGTGCAATTTTGGGAGGCCATAATGGTTAGCGAGTAACTTAGCTAGAGTTGATTTTCCCCCACCTGAATATCCGATAATTGCAATTTTCATAGTTACCTCTTAGAGTAGAGAAAAACCACCTTGCGGTGGCTGTTCTTATTAAGCTAGTTTAGAAGCAAGACGTGCTTTATCACGAGAAGCTTTGTTTTTGTGAATCAAACCTTTTGATTCAGCCTTGTCGATGCTTGAAGAAGCAGCGCGGAACAATTCTTCAGATGGGTTAGCTTCAAATGCTTTGATTGCTGTACGCATAGCAGATTTTTGTGCTGAGTTTTTAGCGTTTTGTTTTACGTTAAGTTCTGCACGTTTGATCGCTGATTTAATGTTTGCCAAAGTTTTCACCTCCATTTATCTTAACTATCCCATTATATAGGATTTCCTACCTTTTGACAAGCCTAAATTACTTTTTTAGGTAAATTTCATCAATTTTATGGCTTTTATCCTTGTGAATAATCAGTTCTGCTCGATTTCGAGTGGGTTCGATGTAATTTTCCAAGTTAACTAAGTTGATGGTTTTCCAAATACTACGGGCAAAATCCAAAGCTTCCTGACGAGGAAGTTTAGTGTATTGGTAGTAGTAGTTGGACTCGTCACGCTCTGCCATGTCCAAGAGACGCTTGAAACGCTCCAAGTACCAATGCTCAATGTTATCAGATTCCGCATCTATATAGATTGAAAAATCGAAGTAATCGCTCATATAGAGACGGTTGTTTTGCTGGTTTTGAAAGACATTGATTCCCTCGATAATGAGAAAATCGGGTGCTGTGATGGTTTGTTTCTGGTTAGGGACGATATTGTAAATTTCATGAGAATAAACTGGGATATCTACTGTGTGTCCGTTTTTAATATTATCTAAGAAATGAATTAAGGTCTCCATGTCATAGGATTCTGGGAAACCTTTTTTATTTAGAATACCTTTTTTAATCAACGTTTCATTGGGATAAAGAAAACCGTCTGTTGTCACCATTTCAACTGAAGCATTTTCAAAGGTTCTTGAAAGGAGGAGTTGCAGGAGGCGGCTGGTCGTAGATTTCCCAACTGCAACCGACCCAGAGATTCCAATGATGAAGGGACGAGTTTGAACGTTTTTTTTCAAGAAAATAGATTTTGAAAAACTGAGATTTTCTTGAGTTTTTTTATAGATAGTAATGAGATTGAGCAAGGGAAGGTAAATGTCAATTACGTCTTGAATACCGATGGTATCATTTAAACTTTTAATAGAGTCTAATTCTTGTTCTGTCAGCAAGGCTTGAGATTCTTGATGTAAGGTTTGCCATTCCTGACGGCTGAGGCGTTCAAAGTTAATCAATTCATGATGAGTATGCATAGGTATCCTCTTTAAATATTCTGTTGACCATTATATCATATTTTTTAAAATTAAATTGAAAACAGTTTCAAATTATGGTAAAATAATGGTCCTATAAATAACTTAGAAAGTAAAGTTATGGCAAAGATGTATTATGCAGAAAATCCAGATGCGGCCCATGATCGCCATCTGTTGACCGTTCAATTATTGGGACAAACTTTTCGCTTTGTAACCGATGCAGGGGTTTTTTCCAAAAAAATGATTGATTTTGGCAGTCAGGTCTTGCTCAATAGCCTGGATGATTTGGAGAAGGGAAAGAACCTTTTAGATGTTGGTTGCGGTTATGGTCCGCTTGGGATTAGCCTTTCAAAAGTCTATGGTGTTGAAGTGACCATGGTTGATATCAACCAAAGAGCTATTGATTTGGCTAAAGAAAATGCCCAAACGAACGATGTAACTGCAGATATTTTTCAGTCTAATATCTATGAGTCTGTTGAAGGGACATTTGATTATATTGTTTCTAATCCCCCAATTCGGGCAGGTAAGCAAGTGGTTCACACCATAATAGAAAAAAGTATTGATTATTTGAATGATGGCGGCCATCTGACTATCGTGATTCAGAAAAAACAGGGGGCACCTTCAGCCAAGGCCAAAATGGAAGAAGTCTTTGGCAATGTTGAGATTTTGAAAAAGGATAAGGGATACTATATTTTAAGGAGTATCAAAGATGCGAACAGTTGATTTAATTCAGAAAAAGCGTGATGGTCAAGAACTTACATCAGAAGAAATTCAGTGGCTCATTGAAGGCTATGCTACAGGAAGTGTGCCGGATTATCAAATGGCAGCTTTTGCCATGGCTATCTATTTCCAAGGAATGTCTACTCGTGAAACCAGTGACCTGACCATGGCCATGGTAGCTTCGGGTAAGCAATTTGATTTGTCGTCCATTGAGGGGATAAAAACAGACAAGCACTCTACTGGTGGAGTTGGGGACAAGGTCACTCTGATTTTGGCCCCGCTCGTCGCAAGTTTTGGAGTTCCCGTTGCTAAAATGAGTGGACGAGGTCTTGGTCACACTGGAGGAACCTTAGATAAACTGGAATCGATTAAGGGTTATCAGATTGAACGTAGCGAAGAAGACTTTATCAAACAGGTACAAGAGATTGGCCTTTCCGTTATTGGGCAATCAGATGACTTGGTTCGAGCGGATAAGTTGCTCTACGCTCTTCGAGACGTGACTGCGACCGTTGATATCATTCCCCTAATTGCCTCGTCTGTTATGTCTAAAAAAATTGCTGCTGGGGCTAATAGTATTCTATTAGATGTAACGGTTGGTGACGGTGCCTTTATGAAGACCTTAGAAGATGCTGAAGTTCTCTCCCGAACCATGGTTGACCTTGGAAAGGCTGTTGGTCGTGAGACAATTGCAGTTATCACGAACATGAGTCAGCCTGTCGGTCGCGCCATCGGTAACCGTCTAGAGGTTTTAGAAGCACTTGAAATCATGCAAGGCCAAGGCCGTGAGGATGTGACTCACTTTATCTGTGAATTGGCTCAGATTATGTTGCAGTTAGCTGGTCAAGAACAAGATTTGGTAACGATTAGGAAACATCTTGTAGATGGTCAGGCCCTCAAGAAGTTTGAAGAAATGGTAACCTATCAAGGTGGTGATCTGGAAGATCTTTATCGGCCTTCCAGTGCAGATTTTGTGACAGATATCCTTTCAGATGATACGGGTTACATAGCAGAGCTGCCAGCTTTAGAGTTTGGACTCTTTGCGATGAGATTAGGGGCAGGTCGTGCCGTTAAAACAGATCCATTGGACTATGAAACAGGGATTGTCTTTGACTTGAAAGTCGGAGATAAAGTGGAAAAAGGCCAGCGGATTGCTCAAATATTTTCAAATGAAAAATTGTCGACAAATTTAATTACAGAATTCAAAAAAAATGTTAAAATAGGAGAAGTGGAAGTTCATCCTAAGGAAATTTTGAAAATTATAACCTAAGTAAACGTTTTAACGACTGAATTCTAATAAAAAACAGAACATTAACTCAAAATTAGGAATGAGAAGAACTTATGGAATTGAACAAGTACATTGACCATACCTTATTGAAGCCTGAAGCGACTCAGGAACAGATTGAAACCTTGATTGACCAAGCAATTTCCTATGATTTTGCTAGTGTATGCGTGAATCCTAGTTGGGTTGACCTAGCTGCAGAGCGTCTGAAAGATTCAGATGTTAAAGTCTGTACAGTTGTTGGTTTCCCTTTGGGAGCGACGACATCTGAAACGAAAGCTTTTGAAACTCAAAATGCCATTTCAAATGGTGCTGATGAGATTGACATGGTCCTAAATATTGGCCTCCTCAAAGCAGGTGATTTAGCAGGTGTTCAAAAGGACATCGAGGCCGTCGTTGTAGCGGGTGGAGATAAACTGGTAAAAGTTATTATCGAAGCTTGTTTATTGACAGATGAGGAAAAAGTTGCGGCTTGTCGGGCTTGTCAGGCGGCAGGTGCAGACTTCGTGAAAACTTCAACAGGTTTTTCAACAGGAGGAGCAACTATTGAAGATGTCCGTCTTATACGAGAGACTGTTGGACCAGAGATGGGTGTAAAGGCCGCTGGCGGTGCGCGTTCTTATGCAGATGCTCTTGCCTTTATTGAAGCAGGTGCGACCCGTATCGGGACTTCTGCTGGCGTAGCAATCTTAGAGGGGCAAGAAGTCAATGGCGGATACTAAGTTGATCGACCTTGCTATAGAAGCTAGTCAACATGCCTATGTCCCTTATTCTCACTTCCCAGTGGGTGCAGCCCTAGTGACAAAAGACGGGCATGTATTTCAGGGATGTAATGTGGAGAATGCTTCTTTTGGTCTAACCAACTGCGCAGAGAGAACTGCAATTTTTAAGGCAGTTTCTGAAGGGTATAGGGACTTTGCGGACCTTGTGATTTATGGCGAAACCGATAAACCTATCTCACCTTGTGGGGCCTGTCGTCAGGTCATGTCAGAATTTTTTAATCAAGATCTACCGGTAACCTTGGTTGCCAAAGATAAATCGACGGTCGTGATGACGGTCAGGGAATTACTTCCATATTCCTTTACAGATTTAACCTAATCTGTGAATGGTTGTTTAACTTTTGCAACGTGTGTTGCGTGAAAATTTTTTAGGAGGGTTCAGAGATGAACAAAAAATTTGTTGGATTTGGTCTAGCAACGGTAGCAGCTCTTTCATTGGCTGCATGTGGTAACAGCTCATCTAAATCAGAATCATCTTCTTCTGATGCAGAAAGCACTGTAAAATTTGCAATGGTTACCGACACAGGTGGTGTTGATGATAAATCATTCAACCAATCAGCTTGGGAAGGTATCTCAGCTTGGGGTGAAGAAAACGGTCTAACAGCGAAAAAAGACTACGATTACTACCAATCAGATGATGAGTCTCAATATGAAACTAACCTTGAGTCAGCTGCTTCAGCAGGTTACAACTTAATCGCAGGTATCGGTTATAAATTAACTGATGGCATCACGACAGCTGCAGGACGTCACGCAGATCTCAACTATATCTTGATTGACTCTGTTGCTGAAGGAGACAACGTATTGTCTGCCCTCTTTGCTGACCACGAAGGTGCTTACCTTGCAGGTATTGCAGCAGCGAAAACAACTAAAACAAACAAAGTTGGTTTCGTTGGTGGTATGACTTCAGACACAATCACTCGATTTGAGACAGGTTTCAAAGAAGGTGTTAAATCCGTAAACCCTGACATCACAGTTGAAGTTCAATATGCTGAAAGCTATTCAGACGCTGCGAAAGGTAAAACAATCGCTGCAACTATGTATGCTTCAGGTATCGACGTTATCTACCATGCTTCAGGAGCAACTGGTACAGGTGTCTTCCAAGAAGCTTCAGACATTAATTCACAACTTGACGCAGATAGCGACAAAAAAGTTTGGGTAATTGGTGTTGACCGTGACCAAACCGAAGAAGGAAAATACACTTCTAAAGACGGTAAAGAATCTACATCTACTTTGACATCAACCATCAAAGAAGTTGGTTCTGTACTTGCTAAAATCGCAACAGACGCTCAAGAAGGTAAAGAATTCCCTGGTGGAACAGTTCAAACTTTTGGTTTAGCTGACGGTGGTGTTGACGTTGTCACAGACGGACTTTCTGAAGATATCGTAAAAGCTATCACTGAAGCTAAAGATAAAATTATCGATGGCAGCCTTAAAGTTGATTCTGGTGTAGCATCAGATTCTAAATAAGACAACCTTTCAAGCGAGCGGCCCTTGTGGTCGCTTTCTTTGAAGCTGGGACTTTTTGTCTCAGTAAAGCCTGCTACTAGTGTAGCAAGCTTTACTGACATAAAAAGAATTCTGAAAGGATAGGATATGACACAGGAAAATGTCATTGAAATGCGCAATATCACCAAAAAATTTGGTGAATTTGTTGCTAACGATCAGATCAATTTGACCGTCAAACGTGGAGAAATTCATTCCCTTCTCGGTGAGAATGGAGCTGGTAAATCTACGCTCATGAATATGTTGGCTGGCTTGTTACAACCTACCAGTGGACAAATTTTGGTCAATGGTCAAGAAGTTCATTTAGACTCTCCGTCTAAAGCTGCTAAACTTGGAATTGGAATGGTTCACCAACACTTTATGTTGGTTGAGGCCTTTACTGTTGCTGAAAATATCATCCTTGGGAACGAAGTGACCAAGGGAGTGGCACTTGATTTAAAAAAGGCATCGCAAGAAATCAAAGCTTTATCAGAACATTATGGTCTCGCTGTAGACCCTTCGGCAAAAATCTCTGATATTTCCGTTGGAGCCCAACAGCGGGTTGAAATTTTGAAGACGCTCTATCGTGGTGCTGATATTATTATCTTTGATGAGCCTACGGCTGTCTTGACCCCTTCAGAAATAGCAGAGCTTTTGGATATTATGCGTAACCTTGTTAAGGAAGGTAAGTCTATTATCCTTATCACCCATAAATTGG
Source organism: Streptococcus caprae (assembly GCF_042649745.1). Taxonomy (NCBI): domain Bacteria; kingdom Bacillati; phylum Bacillota; class Bacilli; order Lactobacillales; family Streptococcaceae; genus Streptococcus; species Streptococcus caprae. The sequence goes on from NZ_JBHRZV010000005.1 coordinate 10,178, forward strand.
ATGAAATCCGTGCGGTTTCTGATCGAGTAACCGTTATTCGACGTGGGAAGTCTATCGATACTGTAACGATTGAAGGGTCGACGAGTCAGGAATTGGCTGAGATGATGGTTGGACGTTCCGTCTCCTTCAAGACCGAAAAGATAGCTGCAAATCCTAAAGAAGTTGTGCTGGATATTCAAAACCTTGTGGTCAATGAAAACCGTGGTGTTGCTGCTGTTAAAAATCTTTCCTTGCAGGTGCGTGCAGGGGAGGTTGTTGGAATTGCTGGGATTGATGGAAACGGTCAGACAGAACTGATTGAAGCCATTACGGGTATGCGTAAGACTGTCTCTGGTGATGTTTTGATTAAGGGCCAATCTATTCACGGGAAAACAGTCCGTCAGATTACTGAGATGAGCCTTGGTCATATTCCGGAAGATCGCCATCGGGACGGTATGGTCCTTGAGATGACTGTTGCTGAAAACTTGGCTCTTCAAACCTATTATAAGGAACCAAATTCGAAGAATGGGATTCTCAACTATGACAATATGAATGCCAAAGCTCGTGAACTTATGGAAGAGTTTGATGTCCGTGGAGCCGGTGAATTGATTGCTGGTGGAGATCTTTCTGGTGGTAACCAGCAAAAAGCGGTTATTGCACGAGAAATTGATCGTAATCCGGACCTTCTTATCGTTAGTCAACCGACACGTGGTTTGGACGTTGGAGCAATTGAATATATCCGTAAACGTCTGATTGGTGAACGTGATAAAGGTAAGGCAGTCCTCGTTGTTAGTTTCGAATTGGATGAGATTCTCGATGTCTCTGACCGGATTGCAGTTATTCATGACGGTCAGATTCAAGGAATTTTAGATCCGGCTACAACCAACAAACAAGAGTTGGGTATTTTGATGGCCGGTGGCAGTTTAGCAAAGGAGGAAACACATGTCTCATAAAACACAAAGTTGGGCAGTGCCTCTGATTGCTGTTCTACTTGGTCTTGTTGCTGGTGCAGTCTTGATGCTGATTTTCGGTTACAACCCGATTGAAGCCTATGCAAAATTATTATCGACTGCCTTTGGTTCACCTTATAACATCGGTGAAATTGGTCGTTCCATGGCTCCATTGATGTTGATTGCTCTTGGGTTCTCTGTGGCTTCTAAGGCAGGTTTCTTCAACGTCGGTTTGCCAGGACAAGCCTTGATTGCTTGGACCACTGCTGGGTGGTTTGCCTTGGAGCATCCAGATTTACCGAAAATCATTTCTATTCCTATTACGGTTTTGATTGCCTTGTTGGCGGGTGGTTTTGCTGGTGCAGTTCCAGGTGTGCTACGTGCTTATCTTGGGACCAGCGAGGTTATCGTGACAATCATGATGAACTATATCATTTTGTATACATCTAATGCCTTGGTCAATAACTATCTTTTGGTTAAATTTGCTCAAAAAGGCTCTCAAACAGCGAAGATTTCTGAATCTGCATCCTATCAATTAGACTGGTTGTCTGAAATGTTTAGCCACGCTCGGATTAACTTAGGTCTCATCTTTGCGATTGTCGCAGCTGTCATCATTTGGTTCATGCTGAAGAAAACGACACTTGGTTATGAAATTACAGCAGTAGGTCTCAATCCAAATGCTTCTGAATATGCTGGAATGTCTTCTAAGAAAATGATTATCATTTCAATGGTTATTTCAGGTGCTCTTGCGGGACTTGGTGGTGCTGTCGATGGTCTTGGAACCTACGAATTCGTTAAGCAACAAGACTCTTCACTCAGTATTGGATTTAACGGGATGGCCGTAGCCTTGCTTGCAGCTAACTCTCCGATTGGAATCCCATTTGCAGCCTTCTTGTTTGCCGTCCTTGAAATTGGGAAATCAGGCATGCAGGCCATCGTGCCACCTGAAATTATTGATGTCGTTTCTGCTCTGATTATCTTCTTTGTCGGAATTGACTTCCTGATTCGTCAGTTCATTAAACCAAAAGTAACGAAGGGAGGAAAATAAGATGGATTTAGTGACTCTATTGGCACTCGTTGTGTCTAACACGTTGATTTATTCAGCTCCTCTCATTTTCACGAGTATTGGTGGAACTTTCTCTGAACGTTCAGGTGTCGTAAACGTTGGCCTTGAAGGAATCATGGTTATGGGTGCCTTTGCTGGTGTTGTCTTTAACATTGAGATGGCCTCTGTTTTTGGAAATGCTACACCATGGATTGCGGCGATAGTCGCAGGTCTTATTGGTTTAGTTTATTCACTTCTTCATGCGGCTGCGACGGTAAACTTCCGTGCTGACCACGTGGTTTCAGGTACTGTCTTGAACTTGATTGCGCCTAGCTTGGCAGTCTTTCTCTGTAAAGCGATCTATGATCGCGGTCAGACCGATACCATTGCTAAATCATTTGGTAAATTCACCTTCCCTCTTCTATCTGATATTCCTGTGATTGGTAAGATTTTCTTTACTTCTAGTAGTTTGCCAGCTTATGTAGCAGTAGCAGTAGCTTTCTTGTCTTGGTTTATCATTTATAAAACGAGTTTTGGCTTGCGTTTGCGCTCAGTTGGAGAACATCCTCAAGCAGCGGATAGCTTGGGTATTAATGTTTATTTGATGCGTTACCTGGGTGTGATGATTTCTGGCTTCTTGGGAGGAATTGGTGGAGCGATTTATTCACAATCCATTTCAGGCCAATTCTCTGGTGCAACGATTGCAGGTCCAGGTTTCATTGCTCTTGCAGCCATGATTTTTGGTCGCTGGAATCCGATTGGAGCTATGCTATCGAGTCTTTTCTTCGGAATGTCCCAATCGCTTGCTGTTGTGGGTAGCCAATTGCCATTCCTAAAAGGAGTGCCACCAGTCTATCTTCAGATTGCGCCATATGTCTTGACGGTTATCGTTTTAGCTGTCTTCTTTGGAAAAGCAGTAGCGCCTAAAGCTGATGGTGTTAACTACATTAAGTCTAAGTAATTGACAAACAGTCCTTTAATTGGGGCTGTTTTTTAGATCTTTGATTTCTTTACTTTAATTTAAAGAACCCTGACTGATAGAAACATTGAAGAAAAATTTCTTTTAAAAATATTTGTTGTTAAAAAAAGAAAAATCTGTGAAAAAATGAGCAAAAAAATTGAAAGCGGTTGACCACTTGTGTTATACTATAGTTGTAAATTATTATATAAAATTGAAAAGAGGAATTTACACATGAGTAAAATCGTTGTTGTTGGTGCAAACCACGCTGGTACAGCATGTATCAAAACTATGTTGACAAACTACGGTGATGCTAACGAAATCGTCGTGTTTGACCAAAACTCTAACATCTCTTTCCTTGGTTGTGGTATGGCACTTTGGATTGGTGAACAAATTGCTGGTTCAGAAGGTCTCTTCTACTCTAACAAGGAAGAGTTGGAAAGCCTTGGTGCTACAGTTTACATGGAGTCACCAGTACAACACATCGACTACGATGCTAAAACTGTAACTGCTCTTGTAAACGGTCAAGAACATGTTGAATCATTTGATAAATTGATCTTTGCGACTGGTTCACAACCAATCTTGCCACCAATCAAAGGTGCCGAGTTCAAGCCAGGTTCATTGGAATTTGAAGCAACTCTTGAAAACCTTCAATTCGTTAAATTGTACCAAAACTCTGCTGACGTTATCGAGCGTTTGAAAGACAAAGATATCCAACGCGTAGCAGTAGTTGGTGCTGGTTACATTGGGGTTGAACTTGCTGAAGCTTTCCAACGTAAAGGTAAAGATGTTGTCCTTATCGACGTTGTAGACACTTGCTTGGCTGGTTACTATGATCGTGACCTTAGCGATGCAATGGCTAAAAACCTTGAGGAACATGGTATCCAATTGGCCTTTGGTGAGACTGTTCAAGAAGTTGCTGGTAACGGTAAAGTTGAAAAAATCATCACTGACAAAAACGAATACGATGTGGACATGGTTATCCTTGCTGTTGGTTTCCGTCCAAACACTGCATTTGCAGGTGAAGGTATCGAACGCTTCCGCAACGGTGCATTCCTTGTTAACAAACATCAAGAAACATCTATCCCAGGTGTTTACGCAATCGGTGACTGTGCGACTATCTATGACAATGCCTTGAAAGACACAAGCTACATCGCTTTGGCTTCAAACGCTGTTCGTACTGGTATCGTGGCTGCTCACAACGCTTGTGGCACTGACCTTGAAGGTATCGGTGTTCAAGGTTCTAACGGTATCTCAATCTACGGCCTTAACCTAGTATCAACTGGTTTGACACTTGAAAAAGCAAACCGTCTTGGTTTCAATGCGGCTGTAACTGAATACACTGACAACCAAAAACCTGAATTCATGGAGCATGGTAACTTCCCAGTAACCATCAAGATTGTTTACGATAAAGACTCACGTCGTATCCTTGGTGCTCAAATGGCAGCTCGTGAAGACATCTCTATGGGTATCCATATGTTCTCACTTGCTATCCAAGAAGGCGTTACCATCGAAAAATTGGCATTGACAGATATCTTCTTCTTGCCACACTTCAACAAGCCATACAACTATATCACTATGGCTGCACTTGGTGCAAAAGACTAAGATTATTTTTAAAACCAGTCCTTATAATGGGCTGGTTTTTTATGGCTCTTTGTCAACTGTAGTGGGTTGACCAATTTAACACCGAGAGAGGACAGGACTTGTCTTCTCTCGTTTTATGTTTATGGCAATGAAAATACGAGTT